>JBJOIF010000176.1:0-2799 GCA_046047335.1 Planctomycetota bacterium
AAAGAAAATGTGAGAAAATTCTCCTCAACCCCCTTCCCACGCTGTGCCGATAAAGGTACTAATGACAGTCGATCTCGGGCCAAGTTACGCGGGCCTGGGGTCCCTCCGACACCTGCGCGTAACAACAAGGGAGCCATACCATGGCGAAGAAGAAGGCTGCCAAGAAGGCCACCAAGAAGGTTGCCAAGAAGGCTGTTGCGAAGAAGGCCACCAAGAAGGCCTCGAAGAAGAAGAGCAAGTAATACTGCTCGACCGGACAACACCAGCAGGGCCGGCGAGCGCCGGCCCTGTTGGCTTTTGGGGTGGTGGCGGGCGCGGCGAGTGCGATGGGCTACCATCCCCGGTCCGCCCGACGGACGGGCGTCACGGAGCGCACGCGCATGGCACACATCATTGCTGAACCCTGCATCGGGACCAAGGACACGGCTTGCGTCGAGGTCTGCCCGGTCGACTGCATCCATCCCGGCAAGAGCGAGGGCGACCACGGGGGCGCGCAGCAGCTGTACATCGACCCCGACACGTGCATCGATTGCGGTCTGTGCGTCGATGAGTGCCCCGTACACGCCATCTTCCCGCAGGAAGACCTGCCGGAAGAGTGGAAGAAGTACATCCAGATCAACGCGGACTTCTACAAGAACCGCAGCGCCTGACCGTCCCGGCGGGCAGGGCGCGTTCCACCAGCCGGGTGGGGTGCGCAGCACCCGCCTGCAGGTGGCGCCACGGCGCCCTCGGCGCAATCACTCCTCGGCACGCTCGGCGGGCTTGTTGACGCCGCTCGGGGCGTCGGGGCGCTCGGTCCAGTCGTTGGCGCGGTCGCCCAGGTTGAGTTCGCTGGGCATGGTCTTGCGGTAGCCGAGCTTGCGGATGATCTCGAGCACGTCGGTCCACGAGGGAAACGTCTTGCGGTTCACCCGCTTGAAGGTGTCGATCGCCAGCAGGAACAGGTACTGCTCCCGGTTCATCTCGCCTTCCTCGGCGGTCTTGATGAAGTCGGTCAGGCGGCGGCCCGGCCCGCGGCGGCGCTCCAGGTTGGAGGGCGAGTTCTTCTCCGCCTCGGCGCGACGGTCGAGGCCCGATCGACGGTCGACCACCTCGCCCCAGCGCTCGCTGTCGGGACCCTTGGGTCCACCGGCCGGACGTTCCTCGGCGTTGCTCATGCGGCCGAGTGTAGCGGTGGTCGATGGCTTCGGCCCCGGCACTACGATGCCTCGATGCTCGCGGTGACTCCATTGCTGGTGGCGATGCTGGCCCCTCCGCCGCCGACGGCCACGGCGCCCGAGACCGCGCTGCCTCGCGTCCTGGTGTTCACGCGGACCCAGGGATTCCGCCACCAGTCGATCCCCGAAGGCATCGTCGCCGTCCGCGAACTGGGTGACGGACGATGGGCGACGGACGCCACCGAGGACCCGTCTGCGTTCACGCCGGGCAACCTGGCGCGCTACCGGACGGTGGTGTTCCTCTCGACCACTGGCGACGTCCTGGACGACACGCAGGAACGGGCGTTCGAGGCGTTCATCCGTGGTGGCGGCGGCTTCGCGGGAATCCACGCCGCCACCGACACCGAGTACGGGTGGCCATGGTTCGGCACGCTGGTGGGGGCGCGCTTCGCGTCGCACCCGCCGGTGCAGCCTGCCGTGGTCCGGATTGAGAACCGCGCGCATCCGTCCACCGTGATGCTGCCCCCGGAGTGGCGGCGGACCGACGAGTGGTACGCGTTCCGCGACAACCCTCGCGGCAACGTCCGCGTGCTGGCCACGCTCGACGAGCGGACCTACGAGCCCGGCACGGCCACCATGGGGGTCGATCATCCGATCGCGTGGTGCCACGACGTCGACGGCGGCCGCTCGTGGTACACGGCCGGCGGCCACACCAAGGAGAGCTTCGCGGAGCCCGCGTTCCGCGCGCACGTCGCGGCGGGCATCGCGTGGGCGGGACGGCTGGCGCCGGTCGACGCCGAGCGCGATGCGCGGCCCGCGAGCGGAACCGGTGGCCAAGATGCGGTCGCGCCGGCGAGCGAGCCCGCCGCCCCTGCGGCGCGTCCGGGTGGCGATGGCGTCGTCCTTGCGGGATCGCCCATCCTTGCCGCCGGCGGACTGGCCGCCCTCGGCGGTTGGGTGGCCGTGTTCTCCCCGCTGGTGGCGTTGGCGTTGATCGCCGCGGTCGGCCGCAACGGGATTCGCCCCTCGGCGCTCGCGTTCGTCTTTCCTGGGCTTGGACACCTGGCCACCGGGCACCGCCGTCGAGGACTGGTGGCCATGGCCGCGGTCTGCGGCATGTTCGCGTGCGGGCTGCTGGTGGGTGGCGTCGATGCGGTCGACCGCCGTGAGGACACGCCGTGGTTCGCGGCGCAGGCGTTCAACGGCCCCATCGCGTATGCCGCGGACTGGGCCAACCAGTCGCTCCTCAAGACCGGCACGCTGGGCGAGCTGGTGCCCACGCCGCCCTCCGACGACGGCTTCGGCCGCACGGCCCCGGGCAACCCCACCGTCTCCACCTTCCGTGGTCTGGGGGCCGCCAACGAGTTCGGCACGCTGTTCATCGCCCTCGGCGGCCTGATGAACCTGGTGCTCGCCCTCGACGTCGCCCGCCGCGAGCCGGCCTGACCCCGCACGTCCACGAGCGCGTCGTGGGGCAGCCGCACCAAGCGAGTTCGCGGCCGTAGGCCGTGCCTGTCTGAGCGACTGCGGCTGCCCAAAGACGCGCGCCCCGCGCCCCGCGCCCCCCCATCCATCGTGCAGTTCGCCGAACAGCCGCCGCGCCACCGGGATCAGCCGGTCAGGAAGGCTGACCGCGATCTCG
>JBJOIF010000177.1:0-18688 GCA_046047335.1 Planctomycetota bacterium
ATCCACCTGGCCGCTGTACATGGGCGCCCGGTGCAGGTTGTCGCGGATCAGCGCGTGGATCTCTGGCGTGGTCTCGGTGAGGCGGCACTCCACCTGCGGCAGCCCGGGAAATGCGCCGCGCGCCAGGCTTCCGGCAGGAAGATCGCTGAACGCGACCGGCGGATCGTCACCCGCTTGCGGGTCGAGCGAATCCCAGTCGAGCCCTTCGCGCGCCAGGCGCGGCGGCGTGCCGGTCTTCAGGCGCCCAAGCTCGAACCCCAGCCCGCGCAGCATGGCGCTGATGCCGACGGCGCTGCCCTCGCCCACTCGGCCGCCGGGCGTCATCGACTCGCCGGTGTGCATGAGCGCGCGCATGAACGTGCCCGTGGTCAGGACCACCGCCCCCGCGCGAACCTCGGTGGCCGGCTGCGGCGCCCCGGCGGCCACGAACACGGGCTCCGCCATGCGGTCGGCGCGCAGGTTGCGGTCGATGGCCGCGGCATCGGCCACGGCGTCGCGCCAGCCTTCGGGCAGGCGCACGCCGACGCACGCGCCGTCCTCCACCAGGAGATCGTCCACCGTCCCGGCGATCACCGCGATGCGCGGTTGCGTCGACAGGATCCGCTGCACCTCGGCCGCGTAGTGGTACTTGTCGCACTGCGCGCGCGGTCCGCGCACGGCCGCGCCCTTGGAGGTGTTGAGCACCTTGAACATGATGCCGGCGTGGTCGGTGGCCCGCGCCATCACGCCACCGAGCGCATCGATCTCGCGGACCACCTGCCCCTTGGCCAGGCCGCCGATCGCCGGGTTGCAGCTCATGGCGCCGATCTTCCCCGGATCCATGGTCACGAGCACCACGCGTCCGCCCTCGCCGAGCGCCGACGCCGCCGCCCACGCGGCCTCGACGCCCGCGTGCCCGCCGCCGATCACGATGACGTCGACGCTCCGCACCGCCACAGGATAGGAGCCATCGCACCTACACTTCATGCCCCATGTTCAGCCGCATCACCGCCGCATCCGCTTCCACCCGCTCCGTCGTCACCGTGGTCGGCGTCACCTCCGACGGCCGCACCGTGCCGGCCGTCCACGCCAAGGTGCCGGCGGTCGAAGCGGCGCTCGACACCCCGGGCTTCAAGGGCGACAACGGCGAGGTCCTTGCGGCGGGCCCGCGGCACGTGCTGCTGGGCCTCGGCGCACCCGATGCGGTCACGCCGGCATCGGTCCGCACCGCGGCAGCCAAGCTGGTCCGTGCGCTCGACCGACGCAAGGACAAGGCGGTCACCGTGGATCTCTCGGCCGGTTTCCCCAAGAAGCGTGCCGAGGTGGAGGCGCTCGGCCGCGCGTTTGGCGAGGGACTGGCGATCGCCAACTGGCGCGTCGACGGGTTCGACGGCGCGGTGAGCAAGAAGCAGCCCCGTGGCGGCGCGCTGGCGGTGGACTCGGGCGATGCGGACTTCCGCGACGGCATGAAGCGCGGGCTGATGCTCGGCGACGCCGTGAACTACGCGCGCGAGATCGGTGCCACGCCACCCAACGTGTGCAATCCGTCATGGGTGGCCGAGCGCGCGCGCCGGTTGGCTCGAGAAACAGGAATGAAGTGCGAGGTGATCGACCACGCGCGGGCGAAGAAGCTCGGCATGGGCGGCCTGGTCACCGTGGGCCACGGCAGCGACTCCAAGAGTTGCATGATCCACCTGTCGCACGTGCCCAAGCGCCGAACGCGCGGCGCGCGCGGCAAGCGGCTGGTGCTCGTCGGCAAGACCCTCACGTACGACACCGGCGGCTACAGCCTGAAGGTGAACAACGGCATGAAGGGAATGAAGTACGACAAGCTCGGCGGCTGTGCCGTGCTCGGTGCGATGAAGGCGATCGCCGAGCTCGACCTCGGCATCGAGGTGCATGCCCTGCTGGCCGCCGCCGAGAACATGGTGTCGGGCGACAGCATGCGCCCCGACGACATCATCACCATGTACAACGGCGCCACCGTCGAAATCACCAACACCGACGCCGAGGGCCGCCTGGTGCTGGCCGACGCACTCACCTACGCCGAGGAGGACCTGGAAGCCACCGCGATCGTCGACGTCGCCACGCTGACGGGCGGCGTGGTGGTGGCGCTCGGGCACTTCTGTGCCGGCTGGTTCTGCAACGATGCGGGCCTGGTCAAGTCGATCGAGGCGGCCAGCGAGACCAGCGGCGAGCGGCTCTGGCGACTGCCCCTGTGGGAGGAGCACCGCGACTTCATGCGCGGCCAGCACGCCGACCTGATCAACTCGAACCCGGCGCGCAGCGCGCATCCCATCCAGGGGGCCGCGTTCCTAAGCCACTTCGTCGGCAAGGACGTGCCATGGGCGCACATCGACATCGCGGGCGTGGGCAACTCCGACAGCGCCACGGAGCTGTGCGTGGCGGGCCCGACCGGCTGGGGCGTGCGTCTGCTGACCGACTGGGTGGAGGCAGAGGCGCGCTGAGCCCGGGCGTCGCGGTGGCGCTCGCGTCGGGCGGGCGTTCCTGCGTTCAGGCCGGGGCCTGGCCGGCCTCGATGCGCCGGATCTTGTCGATGCGGCGCTCGTGGCGCCCACCCTCGAAGTCCGTGCGCATGAAGGTGTCCACGATGCGCTTGGCCAGCGTGGTGCCGGTGAGGTCCGCGCTCAGGCAAAGCACGTTCGCGTTGTTGTGGGTGCGGCTCAGCTGCGCGCTCAGTTCATCCTGCGCGAGCGCCGCCAGCACGCCCTTGACCTTGTTGGCCGCGATGCACATGCCGATGCCGGTGCCGCACATCAGGATGCCGCGGTCGGCCTGGCCGTCGGCCACCGCCCGCGACACCAGGTAGGCGACGTCCGGGTAGTCGCAGGTGTTGCCGCCGCAGTCGCCGTGCACGTGGACATCGTGCCCGTCCGCCTGCAGGTGCTGGACAAGGCTGGCAATGGTCTGCGATCCACGATGGTCCGAGCCAACGGCGACGCGCATCCCTGAACGGTACCCGAAAGAAAGCCCCACCCGGGCGTTCAGAGCAGCTCGGCCAAGCGTCCGGGAAGAACCCGCTCCAACCGCACCGCAAGGGCGTCGTACGCCGCCTGACCCATGCCGATCGGGTCGTCGAGGTCGCCCGAGGGGTCGAGCACCTGCACCTTGTCCTGGTGCGGCTCGCCTCCTACCAGGGCTCGCGCGCCGACCACGTGGGAGCGCGTCATGCCGAGCACGAGCGTGGCCTTGCGCACCATTTCCGCGGTGAGGCGCTTGGCGTGGCCGTCGAAGCGGATTCCGCGGCGGCGCAGCGTCTCGAGCGTCTCGTTGCTCACCGGGCTGCCGTCCCACGCGGCCAGGCCCGCCGACGCCACAAAGACCTCGGCGCCATGCCCCTCCACCCGACCGGACTCCAGGAGCTGGCGCGCGATCCCCTCGGCCATCGGGGATCGGCAGGTGTTGCCGGTGCAGACGAAGAGGACAGTGCGCACGGAACCATGGTACGGCGCGCAGGTACCTTGGGGGCCTGCGCGCAGGCGCCGAGCACCCGGAGCACACCGTGGAATTCATCGAGCACGAGCCGACCTGGATCCGACTTCGCAAGCAAGGCGTGGTGGCCGAGGAGCAGGGCCCGGAACTGCATCTGGACCTGGACGACTCCGCGCCCGTGGAGGTGTTCGACCTGGCCGCAGCCGACCACCCGCGTGCCGCGCGCCTCCCGGATTCGATCCGGCGCGTCCCGCGCCACGAGTTCGGCCCGATCGTCGAGGGCATCGTCCACAAGCTCAAGCTGCCCGAGGTGGTGGTGATCCCGGTCGGGCGTTGGCGCAGCGTCTTCGAGGCCGTGGCCCGGCCCATGAGCACGCACGACCACTGGCGCGAGATCGACGCCGCGGCCACGGTGGAGCTCAACACCCGCGACCCGCTCTTCTTCGAACCCGCGCATCATCACCTGCTGCGCGACCTCGTGGCCGCGGTCGCCGATTCGGGCGGCGAGCCCGTGCAAGGCATCTCGGTCGTGGCCGTCGGCATGCGCGTGGTGATCGAGGTGCTGCCCGAGGGCCAGCTGATCGCGTTCGTCGGCGACTCGCACCTCGTGCCGACCGTCCGCGCCGTGATCGACCATCACTCCGGCACGCGCTGAACCGCGGGCGGCTCCACGGGAACCGCGTCGGGCCCCTCGTGCGGGTCACCGTCGGCCTCGAACGACGCCGTGCAGAACGCGCACCGGTAGACCGGCGGCTCCCACGCGGGACCTTGCACGGCGCGGCAACGGGGGCAGACCCCCCGGCGGATGTACGGGCGGTTGGCGGCCCGGCTCAGTGCCCCGATCGTGTCCCCCAGCAGCACCGCCGGCACCAGCATGAAGATCGCCAGGAGCACCATCCCGATGGCCAGCAGCGGCAGCGTGAACGTGCCCACGAAGGCCACGGCGAAGGCACCGAGGTAGAGGCAGAACACGGTGATGCCGTACTTGGCGCGAAGCGCGGACAGGACCCGCTGCAGCATGGAGACATGGTAGGACGGCGGCTCGGCCGGGGGGCGTGGGCTACACTGGCCGCCCGCACCACCCAAGAGGGGATCCCGAACGATGCCGACCAACCTGAAGGTCAACTGCGACCGCACCGCCCTCGTCGACGCCCTGGCTCTGGCCTCGGCGGTCGTGCCGTCGCGCACCACCACCCCCGTCCTCACCTGCCTCAAGCTGTCGGGCAGCGACGGCGAGCTGGTGCTGCGCGCCACCGATGGGCAGATCTCCCTGGCGCTCTCGGTGCCGGGCGTCGAGGTGGTGTCCGCTGGCGAGGCGCTGGTGCCGGCCGACAAGCTGGGGCAGATCGTCCGGACCTGCGAGGACTCCACGGTGGCCCTGGAGACCGACCGCAACGTCGCCACCGTCCGCAGCGAAGGCAGCACCTTCAAGGTCTTCGGCTACGACCCGAAGGACTACCCCGTCGCGCGTGAGCCGCAGACCGCGGGCGCCTTCGAGGTCTCCGCCGAGACCCTGCGCCGGCTGATCGCGCGGACCCTGTTCGCCACGGCCGTCGAGAACGCGCGGTTCGCCATCAACGGCGTCCTGATGGAGCGCAAGGGCAAGCGGATCCGGCTGGTGGGCACCGATGGCAAGCGACTCGCGGTGGCCGCCGGCGGCTGCTCGGGCGACGGCGACATGACGCTGATCGTGCCGGCCAAGAGCCTGAACATCCTGGTGAAGATGCTCGGTGATCCCGACTCCACCGTGACGATCGCCAAGGCCGACGGCCAGGCGGTGTTCCAGGTGAACGGCGTCGGCACGCTGGTGACGAGCCTCGTGGAGGGCACCTTCCCCCCGTTCGAGGACGTGATCCCCAAGGACCAGGACAAGCGCGTCACGTTCGACGCCGCGGACCTCGCCGCCGCCATCCGGCGCGCCGCGCTGCTCACGAACGAGGAATCCAAGGGCGTGCGCTTCGCGTTCAAGGGCGACACGCTGGTGGTCTCAAGCCGCGCCCCGGAGATGGGCGAGGCGGAGATCCGCGTGCCGATGTCCGGCTACCAGGGCGACGCCATCGAGATCGGCTTCCAGCCCGGCTACATCGTCGATGCCCTCAAGGTGGTCGACGGCCAGCAGGTGATGGTCGAGATGCGCAGCCCGCAGAAGCCCGGCGTCTTCAAGGTCGGCCAGGAATTCACCTACGTGGTGATGCCGGTCAACGTCGGCTGAGAACGGGATCGGGCGGCGCACCGCGAGGCACGCCGCCCGATCGACCGAACATCCGTCCGAAGGGCGATCAGCCCTTCTTCTTGCCGTACTTGACGCCGCAGCCGTAGGGCTTGGTGGTCGACGGGGACACCGCCTTGCCATCCTTCAGCGCCTTCACCGCTTCCACCACGTAGTTGGTCGAGCCCTTGTCGTCGATGGCGCCGTTGTACGCCAGCACGCCCTTGGCATCGATCACGTAGCAGTGCGGGGTGGTCTTGGCGCCGTACATGTGGCCCACGGCGCCATCGCCGTCGATCAGGCCGGTGCCGACCACCTTGTTCGCCTTCATGTAGTCGGCGCTCTCCTGCGGACGGTCCGCGGTGGCCGCCGTCGAGTTGATGAAGAGGAACACCACGTCCGGATCGACTGCCTTGGAGGCTTCGATCATCTTGGTGACGGAACCATCCTCAAACTTGCCCTTGCAGACCGGGCAGCCCGGGTTGATCCACTCGAGCACCACCACCTTGCCCGCGAAGTCGGCAAGCTTGACCTCCTTGCCGGCCGTGTCCTTGAGGGTGAACGCGGGGGCGGGCTTGCCAATCGTGGCGTGCGTGTGCGTGTCGGCCATGCCGGGCTTGGCATCGTCGATGGGGAGCGCGGACGCCACGCCGCCGACAAGCGCGGCGGTGACGCCGAAGGTGGCGATAAAGGTCAAGCGGCTGGAACGGGTCGTGAGCATGGGATGTGGCCTCGTGGATCGGATCCCCGACCGGGGGACCATCGGTGCCTGGACGACGCGCCAGGCGCGCAGTGACTCATGGGCCGACCGTGGGGTGCGGCAAGGTAAGCCGAACGCACGGATCGGCGGGTGCATTGCCCAGGAGGACGAGCCCCGCCGCCGCGGCCCCGGTGGGGGAGGCCCCACGCGCGGAGATCGGCACTTCGATGCGGAAACGATCGCCCGACACGGTGCCGGCCACCTCGGGCCGGCCCTCGGGCAACGTGACCTCCATGCCCGGCACCAGCGCCGGAATGAAGCTGACGCGGTCGCGGCCTTGGGCGGGCCCTTCGATCACCATGCCCTCGGGCACCAGGCGCGCGGTCACGCCGGCGCGGTCGGCGGCGAGCGGCAGCGATCGACCCGCCACGGTGCCTCCCGCCAGCCGGACGGGAAGGTCGGCGCGATCGATCTCGCCGGCCTTGCCGGCGCCAGACATCCGCTCGATCACGCACATGTCCTTGCACGCCATCAGCGCGCACGTGGCCGACCACGGCGCGGGTTCCTTGGCGACCTCGGCACCGGGCTCGGACGTTGCCCCCGACGCACGCTTGAGCGGCACGAGGTACTCGACCGGGCCGCCGTAGCCGTAGAACACCTCGCCGTTGCTGATGGCCACGTCGGGACGGGGGAACACCACCGGACCGGCCTCCCATCCCGCCGGAAGCGTCACCTCGACCTGCGGACCATCACCGCTGTCGCCCGGGTTCTCCCAGTAGACGTGCCATCCGGCGCGCGGCTCGACCAGCACGGCAAGCACCCACTCCCCTTCGGCGGTGCGGCACAGCGTGAAGCGATGGCGGGCGATCGCCGCGCTCTCCGCCGCGGCGGGTGCAGCGGCGGGCCGGTCCTGGGCGGAGGGCTGGTGCGCGACCGACCGCGCCGCGGCCACGGCGGCGCAGGATGCCGCCACGGCGGCGGCGATCCGGGGAGCGGAGCACGTGAACGGGGCCGCCCCTTGGACACGTTGGGCACAACGCATGATTCGACCGATCGGCATCGCCCAACGGTATCCGCGCAGCGCGTGCCGCGTGCGCCGGGTTGCGCAAATCCCGGCGGCGAACCACACTGCACGGATGCACGACGCCCCCCACGGCCTCCACGATCGCCCCACGCCCCGATGCTCCGGGCTCCGCGCCGCGGTGGCCGGGCTTGCCGCGCTGCTCTGGGCCGCAGGCGGCTGCGATCCCAAGACCAGCGACCGGGACCTGATCCTGCTGGATCCACCCGGTGCACTCGAACGGCTCCACGCGGGAGGCACGCTGTTCCAAAAGGAGCACGTGGGCTGCTGGGTGGACCCGCGCAGCGCGCCGGAATACGCGGCGGGGCACATCGCGGGCGCCATCAACGTGCCGTTGTCGCGAATGACCGAGGAGGCGCCGGTCCGCCTCGCTGGCCACAACCTGTTCGTGGTGTACGGCGACGGCTTCCAGGACCCCATGGCCAAGGCCGGCGCGAAGCGGCTCATCGAGCTCGGCTTCAAGGACGTGTTCGTGATGGACGGCGGCCTGCGCGCCTGGCAGAAGGACGGCTACAAGGTGGTCACGGGAAGCCTGCCACAGGGCGGCGAGCCCGAACCCGCCAAGCCGGCGGCACCGGCCGGCGAAGGAGCCGAAGTGCCCGAGGAACAGCTGCCCTGACCGGAAGCACCGGTCGCGGGCCAGCCGCCATCGGCGGGCACGGTCACTTGAGGGCTTCGACGCCCGCGACGATCTCGGTGAGTTCGGTCGTGATGCGCGCCTGACGGGCGCGGTTGTAACTGCGCTTGAGCGTGCGGCCAAGGCCGCCGGCGTTGTCGGTGGCCGCCTTCATGGCCACCATGCGCATCACGTTCTCGCTGACCACAGCATCCAGGAACGCCTGGAACAGCGAGACCTTCACCGAACGCGGGAGCAGTTCGTCCAGCAGCTCGGGGGCCGAAGGGCTGAATTCGAAGTTGGACTGCGATCCACCGGCCGCCGGGGCGTCGTCCTTCGGCAGCGTGAGGGGCAGCAGCTGCATCACCTCGGGGCGCTGGCGCGCCGCGGAGATGAAGCGCATGTAGACCACCTTGACCGACGAGAACTCGCCGGCGATGAAGCGGTCGATGTACCCCTGGGCGATCTCCTCGACGGTGGCGTACTGCGGGCGGTCCCCCACCGCGTGGCGCGCGGCGAGCTCCTGCTTCTGGTACTTGAAGAACGCCACCGCCTTGCGGCCGCTGGCATCGACCAGGACGTCCTTGCCTGCGGTGCGTGACTCGGCGATGGCCTTGCCTGCCGCACGGAGCACGTTCGAGTTGTAGGCGCCGCAGAGACCGCGGTCGGAGCTGAGCACCAGCACCAGCTCCTTGCCGGCGCCGCGGCCCGACTGCTCGAGCAGCGGGTGCGAGGTGTCGCCGGCCTGCGCCGCGACCTTGGAGACGAGCCCTCGGATGGTGTCGGTGTAGGCGCGGCTGTTCTTCGCCCGGGTGAGGGAGGCGGTGAACTTCGCGGTGGCGATCATCTGCATCGTCTTGGTGATGCGCTGGATCGTCTTCACCGCGCCCATGCGCTTCTTGATCTCG
This sequence comes from Planctomycetota bacterium, assembly GCA_046047335.1. Taxonomy (GTDB): domain Bacteria; phylum Planctomycetota; class Phycisphaerae; order Phycisphaerales; family SM1A02; genus UBA966. Next base: position 8,947 of record JBJOIF010000177.1, read on the forward strand.
CGGAGCTGTGCCATAGGGGTGGAACAGGGTACCACCGCCGGGCCGAGGCGGCGGAGGCGTGGGCCGTCAAGGATTTCCGGGGTTCCTGCTCACCCCGGCCCGGACGACCGCCCCCGGAGCACCATCCCATCGTGCCCGAGCTCCACCCCGGCCGGCAGCCGGGCGGACAGCTCGGCGTGCCGGATGTCGTGGGTCATGTGCGTGAACACCGTCCGCCGGCTGCCCAACCGGCCGGAGACGTCCAGGGCCTCGGCGAGCGTGAAGTGCGTGGGGTGGGCGCGCTCGCGGAGCATGTCGAGCACCAGCGTGTCCAGTCCCGCGAGCGTCGGCCATGTCTCCGGCGGGATCGCGTTCACGTCGGTGCAGTAGGCCAGGGGCAGCGGACCGTCTTCCGTGTCCGCATCGAACCGGTAGCCGACGATCGGCAGCCGTCCGTGCAGGAGACGCACGGGCGTCACGGCGATCCCGAAGAGGTCGAGTCGGCGGCCCGGGAACACGGGCGTGCACGCCACGTCCGCCACGAAGCTCCGGTTGACGTTGCGGTGCGGGCGGAAGATGTGCTCGTAGATGCGCTCGAGTTCGCCGAACACGGCGGGCTCCCCGTAGAGATGCACCGGCCCGCCCATGCTGACGTTGTAGAGCCGCGCGTCGTCGAGCCCGAACACGTGGTCGACGTGCGAGTGCGTGATCAGGATCGCGTCGACCCGTCGGATCCGGTGCCGCAGCGCATGCTCGCGGTGGTCGGGCGGGACGTCGACCAGGATGGTGCGCGGATGGCCGCCGGCGTCCACGAACTCGAGCATCGCTCCCACGCGGGTGCGTCGGTCCCGCGGGTCGTCGCTCGTGCAGGTCGCGCAGTCGCAGGCGATCACCGGAACGCCGGCGCTCGTTCCGGTCCCGAGGAGCGTGAAGCGGACGTCGCGCACCGTCACCGCGCACCCGCCCCGTCGTCGAGCACCGAGCGCAGCGCCGCCACCACCTGCGCCGGATCCGCCGCACCGCAGACCACTCCGCTGACCGCCACCCCCCGGCATCCGGCGGCAGCGAGCGCGGCGATGTTCTGCGGCGTGATCCCGCCGATCGCCAGATGCGCCACCGCGCGCGGCCCGGTGCCGAAGCGATGCAGGTACTCGCGCAGGTAGGTCACCCCCGATGGCTCGATCCCCGGCTTGGTGCCCGTGGGGAACATGGCGCCCACACCGCAGACGTCAGCGTTGGCCGCCACGGCAGCCTCCGCCTCGGCGACCGAGTGCGTGCTCACCCCGATCCACAGTGCATCGCCCGCCATCCGGCGGACCTCTTCGGGGGACCGATCGCCCTGCCCCACGTGGACGCCGTGGGCTCCGGCCTCAAGCGCCGCGTCCGCGTCGTCGTTGACCACGACGCAGGCGCCGAAGGGGCGCGCCAGCGCAAGCACTTCCTTGGTGCGCCCCACCAATGCGGTAACGCGCAGTTCCTTCTCCCCGACCTGGATGCAGTCGGCCCCCCCACGGAGCGCTGCGAGCACCACGTCGCGCCAGGGACGCACGCACAGCCGCTCGGTGAGCAGCACGCACACGCGCCACTGGGGACAAACCGCACGGGACGCCATGCCCCGAGGGTAGCAGTCGGGCTATCCTTCCCGTCCCATGGAACGCTCCGATCCGACGCACGCGCGCAGCCAGGGGGCGGACCGCCGCACCTTCATCGCCGCGGTCGCCGGTGCCGCGGCCACCCTGGGCTTGCGCGCCTCCGGCGCCGGGGCCGATGCCCCACGAACCACCGCGACCGAACGATCCAACCCGACCAAGGAGAACCCGATGCCATTCACCCTGCCCGAGCTGCCGTACGCCGAGAACGCGCTGGAACCGTTCATCGATCAGAAGACCATGAACATCCACCGCACCAAGCACCACCAGGCGTACGTCGACAACCTGAACAAGGCGGTCGATGGCACGGCGTGGGCATCGATGTCCATCGAGGAGATCTGCCGCAAGGCGAAGGATGCTCCCGATGCCGTGAAGGCCGCCGTGCGCAACAACGGCGGCGGCCATTGGAACCACTCCATGTTCTGGACGTGGATGGCGCCCAAGGGCCAGGGCGGTGCCCCGAGCGCCGAGCTGGCGGCCGCGATCGACCAGGCCTTCGGCAGCATGGACAACTTCAAGACGCAGTTCGCCGATGCCGCGATGAAGCGCTTCGGCAGCGGCTGGGCATGGCTCGTGCGGAAGCCCGACGGCTCGCTCGCCATCACCAGCACCCCCAACCAGGACAACCCGCTGATGGAGGGCCTGGTGGACGTCGTCGGCCAGCCGCTCCTGGGCGTCGACGTGTGGGAGCACGCGTACTACCTCAACTACCAGAACCGCCGGGCCGACTACCTGAAGGGCTTCTGGGAAGTGGTGAACTGGAACGCGGTGAAGTGACCCCGGGTCACTGGTACGCCCCAAGCCGCAGGTGACCGCGCAGGTCGTGCCCGCGCCGCCGCTCGCGCTCGGCGCGGAGCGTGCCGATGTCGATTGGGGCCACCACCACCTTGGTGAACGGCCCCGGCTCGGCCTGGGCCAGGATGCGGCCGTCGAAGTCGACCACCATGCTGCCGCCCGGCCAGCTGAACGGCGGGTAGTCGGGAAGCTGCGCGGCCTGGTTGGCGGCCACCACGTACGCGGTGTTCTCGGCGGCGCGTGCGCGGTTGAAGAGGGTCCACCAGTCCATCGGCGGCTGCGCGCCCCACGGGTCCATGTACGCGCTCACGCGGATCAGCACCTCGGCGCCGTCGAGCGCCATCCGGCGCAGGGGCTCCGGGAACAGCCAGTCGTAGCAGATGGCGCACCCGAGCCGACCGATCTCGGTGTCGGCGACGGGAAAGAGCGGTTCGTCGTACCCCGGTACATCGCACGGGCTGGCGTGCACTTCCCACGGCAGCCACGGGTTCACCTTGCGGTACTTGCTGAGTACGCCGCCCGGCCCCACCAGCATCGTCGCGTTGAACGCCACGCCCGGGTACTTCGGGTCGTGCTCGATGAACGATCCCGTCTGCACGAACACGCCGTTGGCCCGGCAGAAGCGCTCGTACGGCGCCGCAAAGTCCTCGGGGCGCACCGCCGTGCGCGCAAGCAGCTCCTGGAGCGACGGGTACAGCGGCGCACAGTGCGCGAACTCGGGGAAGACGAAGAGCCGCACGTCGTGGAACGGTTCGTACCCCGCCAGCGTGCCCTCGGCCATGCGCACGAGCTCGTCGACGCGCGCCGGGATCGACTCGCGGTCCTTGAGCGCCGGCAGCGAGGTCTGCATCGCGGCGGCGTAGTACCGGCCGGGCGCCGGATGCGCGGGAGCTGCGAGCGGCGCGGGACGCGGATCGTGAGCGGCGCGTTCAGGCGGCGTGGTCATGCCCGGAGTCTAGGGATCCGCTCGCTGGCCGCACCCCGATTACGATCACGCGCACCATGGGCGACCTCACCCACCTGCTGGATGCCAATCGCACCTGGGCCGCGAGCGTCGAGCGCGAGCATCCCGGGTTCTTCGACCGGCTGAAGCGGGGCCAGAGGCCGTCCATCCTCTGGATCGGCTGCGCCGACAGCCGCGTCCCCGCCAACGAGATCATCGGCCTGCCGCCCGGCGAGGTGTTCGTGCACCGCAACATCGCCAACCTGGTGGTGCACAGCGACCTCAACATGCTCTCGGTGGTCGAGTACGCCGTCACGGCGCTCGGCATCAAGGACGTGGTGGTCTGCGGCCACTACGGCTGCGGCGGCGTGGCCGCCTCGATGCAGCCCGCGCAGTCGCGGCTGGTGGACAACTGGATCCGGCACATCCGCGATCTCGCGCGGCTGCACCGCGTCGAGCTGGAGGCGATCGACGACCACGACGCCCGCTTCCGCCGCCTCTGCGAACTGAACGTCGCAGCGCAGGCGATCAACGTCAACCTCTCCCCGGTGGTCGAGGGCATGCGACGCGCCGGCCACGACATCGTGGTGCACGGCTGGATCTACGACGTGGCCGATGGGTTGCTGCGCGACCTCAGCCCGCTGATGGACGCCGAGATGGTGCTGACGCCCGAGCCCCGCGCGATCGATCGGCCTTCGGCCTGAATCGCGGCGGCAGGCTGGGTCACTCCTGCCGAAGGCCGGCAACCATCGCCTCGAAGGCGGCGCGGTTGGACTCCACCGTCGCCTCCGGGCCGACGAGCTTCATGAACACGTTGCGGCCGGGCGCCTGGACGATTGCGCCGAGCTGCATGTACCCGGGGCGCGGCGCCGCCGCACCCATGCCCATGTAGTCGCCCTTGCTCTCGATGCGCCACACCTTCAGGCCGGCCACCTCGGTCTGGCTACGCGCCGCGGGCGCCGCACCATCGCCCGACCGAAACTGCTGCGCCCAGCGATCGAGGTTCGCGTCGAGCGGCCCGCCATCGGTGCCCATGAAGACGCTGAAGACCAATTCCGCGGCTGGCGAGTTCACCCCGTTGGCGGGCACGGCGTACTGCAGCGCGCGGAACTGCATGCTCGGCGCCGTCCACACCCAGGTGACGGGCTTGGGCATCAGCAGCCCCCCCACGGCGATCACCGACTGATCGCCGTCGGGCCCGCTCGTGCGGTACGAGCCCGCCTGCGACGCACCCGCTGACGCACCCGCCGCGGGCGCGCCGGCGTTCGAGCCGGCATTCGGGTCGGCCGGCCGCGCCGTGGCGGACGCGCCAGCGGCGGGCACCGGCGCCGGGCCACGCGGGGCCGGTCCGCGGTCGCACGCGGTCAGGAACACGAACACCGCCATCGCCACCAGCGCGATGATTGCGGTGACCGCCAGACGGCGCTTCGTCCAGAAGACGCGCGGCGGCGCATCGGCGCTGCTGCGGTGACCATGGACGTGGCGTCGATCGTGGTGGTGCGAATTCATCGCCCTAGGATAGATGTTCCATGGACGCCCACGAATCGCCGTCGTCCGTCGCCCCCGCCCTGCCCGGGCGCCTGCGGATCGAGGCCGAGCGGATCTGGACGGGCGACGACGCATACCCCTGGGCCACAAGCATCGAGATCGAGGACGCCCGCGTCGTGGCCGTCGACCGGTCCGCCGACCACGGCGCCCGCGTCGTCCGCCTGCCGCCTGGCGCCACCGTGCTGCCCGGCCTGATCGACGGGCACCTGCACCTGACGCTCGGGGCGCTCGGCCTGGCGCAGCTCGACCTCTCGGGCGTGCGCAGCCGCGACGAGTTCGAGCGCGCCATCGCCGGGGCCGCGGCCGCGCTCGCGCCGGGCAGGTGGCTGCGCGCGCACGGCTGGCACGAGGCCAACTGGGGCGGCGAGCGCCCGACCCGCGATTGGCTTCGTGCGGCCGGAGCGGTGCCGTGCGTCGCCTACCGGATGGATCACCACGCGTGCGTCGTCAATGACGCCGTGCTCTCGATGATCGATGGGCACCCGTGCCCGGAAGGCGGCGAGATCGTCCGCGACGCGGCGGGTCGTCCCACGGGACTGCTGCTCGAACAGGCGGCGTGGCGATTGGTCAACCCGCTGGTGCCGGTGCCGCCGGCCGAGGACCGGCGCCGCGCGGTGCGCATGGCGTGCCGGCACGCGCACCGGTTCGGCCTCACCGCCGTGGGCAGCATGGAGTACGGCGTGGACCTGGCCGAGGTGTACGTGCCCATGCGAGCGGTGGGCGGAACCGACGGAGCCGGAGACGGGCTCACGCTGCGCGTGGCGGCCACCGTGCTGGACCGCGACTGGCCGGTCGACCTGGCACCGGGGCTCGCCATCGCCGGGGACGATCGGCTCCGCATCGCCGGCTGGAAGAGCTTCATCGACGGCACGCTCGGCAGCCGCACGGCCCGGATGCTCGACCCGTACTCAGACGATGCCGGGAACCGCGGCATGCTGGTGGAGATGGCCGCACACTCCGTGGGGCGCCTGCGCGAATGGGCGGCGCGCGTCATCGCCGCCGGGCGGTCACCGGCCGTGCACGTGATCGGCGACGAGGCGCTGCGGTTGGCGCTCGACGCCATCGAGCCCGTGGACCCGGAACGCACCGCGCGCTTCGAGCACTGCCAGACCGTGCACGCGGCCGACGTGGCGCGGTTCGCGGGGCGCATCGCCAGCATGCAGCCGCTCCACAAGGCGGACGACGCACGGATCGCGCGGGCCCGGCTCGGCGACGGGCGCATGGACCGCTTCTTCCGATTCCGCGACCTCGCGCGCGCCGGCGCCCGGCTCAGCTTCGGCAGCGACTGGCCGATCGTCACGTGCGACCCGAGGCCGGGGATCCGCGCGGCAGTCACCGGCCTCGACCTGGACGGCCACCCGTGCGAGACCGGGCAGAACCTCACCGTCGAGGAAACGCTCCGCGCCTACACGCGTGGCGCCGCCGAGGCACTCGGCCTGTCGGAATCCGGCGCGCTGCGCTTGGGCGGGCATGCAGACCTGTGCATCCTGGCGAACGACCCGTTCCACCACGACTGGGCCGGCGCGCCGCTTCCCGAGGTGCTCGCCACGGTGGCTGGCGGCCGCGTGGTGCATGGCACGATCGCCACGCCCGAGGCACGAGTAGCCTTGACGCCATGACATGGTGGGTCCATCGCGCGTTCGAGGACGGCGGCACGGTGCTCGTGTTCAGCTGGGCCTTCTGGGTCATCGGCTCGATCGTCCTCCACGAACTGGCGCACGGTTGGGCGGCCATCGCCAACGGCGATGACACGCCGCGCGAGCTGGGGCACATGACGCTCAACCCGGTGGTGCACATGGGGTGGATGTCGCTGGCGTTCTTTGCGCTTGCCGGGTTCGCGTGGGGATTGATGCCCACCGATCCATCGCGCTACCGGCATCCACGCCGGGGCCGGGTGCTGGTGGCCGCGGCCGGTCCGGCCACCAATCTGGCGCTGGCGGTCCTTGCGGCGCTCGCAGGCGGGACGTGGCTCTGGGCGATCGAGTCGGGTCGGATCACGGCCGCCGACCACACGGTGGCCAACGTGCTGCAGTTCTTCTACGTCGGGGCGTTCATCAACCTGGTGCTCGGTGTGCTCAACCTCATGCCGATCCCGCCGCTCGATGGTGGCGCGATCCTGGCGGGCGCGAGCCGCACGCTCGACCGCTGGTACGCGCAGCCGGCCGTCCGGATGTACGGGCTGCTGGTGGTGATGGTGATCTTCTTCAGTGCGGTGCTCGTGCCGGTGCAGCGCGCCATGGCCACGACGTCCATGGGCGGCATCGCCGTTGTGTCGATGGCCCTGCTGGAGCGGTTCCCGGGGGCGGACGCGGGCGGCGATGAACCTGCCAATAACAGCACGAGCGAGCGCGACCCCGCCGTGCCTTGAGGCCATTGCGCCTTCCCGCTACCCTTTGGGGCTCGCCACCGCCTGCCGAAGGCGCATCGCACTGCCGGCCGTGAGGCCCGCCCCACGATGCGCCCGGCGAGCGACCCCGCATCGTGCGGGGCGCTTGACCGACGCGGGCGCCAACCGAAAGGGCACGACCCATGGTCGTCCTTCGCCTGAAGCGGCTCGGCCGCGCACACCAATCGTTCTTCCGCCTCGCCGCCATGGATAAGCGGGCTCCCCGCGATGGCGCCGTCATCGAGGAGCTGGGCTGGTACGACCCGCACGGCAAGGAAGGCAAGCAGATCAACCTCAAGCTGGAACGGGTGCAGCACTGGCTGTCCGTGGGCGCGCAGCCCTCGCCGACCGCCATCTCCCTGATTCGCAAGGCCGGCGGCACCGTGAGCGACAAGGCGAAGGCCAACGTTCACGTGAAGGGCCGCCAGAAGGCCGACGCGATCCGCGCCAAGAAGGGCCTCGAGCCCCTGCGTGGACCGAAGCCGAAGGCCGAGAAGAAGGGCTGACGCCCTTCGGGTGAGGCGCCGTGCGCATCGACGTCCTCACCCTCTTTCCCGGAATGTTCCCGCCGATCCTCGGCGCGAGCATCCCGGGGCGGGCCACCGAAGCGGGCCTCCTGGAGCTCCACGCGCACGACATTCGTGCCTGGACCCAGGACAAGCACCGCAAGGTGGACGACCGTCCCTTCGGGGGCGGGCCCGGAATGGTCATGATGTGCCAGCCCCTCGTCGACGCGGTCGAGGCGGTGGAGAAGATGGACCCCCGAGCAGCGTGCCGCGTGCTGCTCACGCCGCAGGGCGAGCGCCTGGCTCAGCCCCGCGTCGAATGGTTCGCCAGGCAGCCGCGATTGCTGTTGATCGCGGGTCACTACGAAGGAATCGACGAGCGGGCCGTGCAGGAGCTGGCCCCGCTCGAGGTGAGCGTCGGAGACTTCATCGTGAGCGGCGGAGAGATCCCCGCCATGATGCTGGTCGACGCGGTGACGAGGCTCCTTCCCGGAGCGCTCGGACACGAGCAGTCAGCGGCGGAGGACTCCTTCAGCCGCCGCGACGAAGAGGGTCGTTCCCTCCTCGACTGCCCTCACTACACGCGTCCGCGCGAATGGCGCGGGCGCGAGGTGCCCGAAGTGCTCTTGAGCGGCGACCATGCCGCCATCGAGCGCTGGAGGCATGACCGGATGGTCGAACGCACGCGCGAGCGTCGTCCCGACCTGATGGAGCGACCCCTGGGCGGAATGATCCGACCCACGTCGCAGCCCGCCGACGGTGGCCTGGCGCAGGACGCGCAGGGCTGAAGGCGGAACGACGGGCGGAAGCCCGGAAGAAAGGAAGGCCGAAAGGCCGAGTCACCATGGACCGCACCAAGATCATCGAAGCCGCCGTCGCCGACCAGCTCAAGGACCCCAAGGACATCCCGATGCTGCGCATCGGCGACACCGTGGACGTCCACTACAAGATCATCGAAGGCGACAAGGAGCGCATCCAGGTCTTCCAGGGCGTGCTGCTGGCCAAGACCGGCCGCGGCGTGCACACCATGATCACGGTGCGCCGCATCGTGGCCAACGAAGGCGTGGAGCGCATGTTCCCGCTGCACTCGCCCCGCATGGCGAAGATCGAGGTCGTGCGCCGCGCCGATGCCCGCCGCGCGAAGCTCTACTACCTGCGCGACCGCTTCGGCAAGGCTCGCCGCCTGCGCGACCAGCGCCGCGGCCTGAAGCACACCGCCAAGCAGTAAAATGTGTCCGGGTTAACCCCGTACCATTTTGCCGCACGCGTTTATCGAGACTCACCAGGCCCGCGGCTCCTCGCCGCGGGCCTGTGCGTTGGCGGGCGAGGCGTTGCCGCACCGCGCCCACCTACACTCGCGCCCCCATGCACGTCCGCCTGATCAAGAGCTTCACCTTTGAGGCCGCGCACTGGCTGCCCTGCTTTCCCGAGGGGCACAAGTGCCGACGCATGCATGGCCACAGCTTCCGCGTGGACGTGGTGGTGGCCGGACCGCTCGACCCCCAACGCGGCTACCTGATGGACTACGGCGACATCAAGGCATTCACTGGGCCCATCGAGAAGCAGCTCGACCACCACTGCCTCAACGACATCCCCGGGCTCGAGAACCCCACCAGCGAGATGATCGCCAAGTGGGTGTGGGACCGGCTGAAGCCGCAGCTGCCGGGGCTTGCCCAGGTGGTCGTGCACGAGACGTGCACGAGCCGGTGCGAGTACCACGGCGAGTAGCGCACCCGCCAGCCACGGCACGCACCGACGAGGCGCGGCCGCCGCGCGAAACCCCGCCCCGCGCCCCCGAAAATGGAACGGGAGGAACGGGACGAATTTACCGGCGGCGGATGAACACGTTCTGGAACTCGATCGGATTGCCGTGGTCCTGCAGCGCGATCGGGCCGCGTGCCGGCACACCGGGCAGGTGCACCTGGTCGATCACCTT
>JBJOIF010000178.1:0-19063 GCA_046047335.1 Planctomycetota bacterium
GTTCCGGTTCCGGCGTCCCGGCGCGGGCGGCGTGCTCGGCATGGAACGCCTCCGCCGCGCGCCGGGCGTGGCGCGCCCACGGGGCGATCGCCGGGTGGAACGCGTGGCCGTGCGTCACCAGCACCCGCCCATCGGCGCGCCAGGCGAGCAAGTCGCCCGAGCCCGGATCGTGGTTTCCCTCGATGCGCACCATGACCGCCCCGGCGCGGCGGATCACGTCGCCGAGCGCCCCGATCGCATCGCGGGCGCGGGAGGCCAGCCTCGACGTCGACTCCTCGGCCGCATCGCCGTTGATGATCACCTCGGTGCAGCCTTCGATCACCGGGGCGAGCGCGTCCGGTGCCGGTGCGCCCGCCACGCCGAGGTGCAGGTCGGAGAGCACGAGGATCATGGAATCACCGTGCCGCCGCGGCGCGCTCGCGGGCGATGGCGACGAGCGCATCCGGGTCGGTCGCATCCCACGGCGCTTCCGCAGCGCCGACCGCCACCGAGAGCGACCGCGGACCGTCGCCCGGGAGCCGGGCGATCTCCGCGCGGAGCGCCTGCGCCAGCTCGGCGGCGGCCGAGGCACGGCCACTCGCCACCACGAAGGTGTCGGCATCGAGACGCGAGAGCTCGTCTCCCGGGTGGACGGCGGCATCGATCGCGGCGGCGGCGCGCATCAGGAACGCATCGTCAACGAGCACCTGCGAGCGCCGGTTCCAGAACTCCTCGTCGCGGATGCTGAGGATCGACAGGAACAGGGGTTCCCGGCGCATCCGCGATGCGGCGATGCGCTGCGCCACCTGCGGTCGCGCGCGCTGCCACGCGGGATAGCCCGTGGCGTCATCCCATGGCGACAGCGCGGCGCGGTGCGACGTGCGTTGCCTGAGCACCAGCCATCGCCCGAGCCACAGTGCCCACGCGTGGCGTCGGTCCGGCGGCATGGGAGCGACGAACGCTCGGTCGGCGCCGAGGGCGGAAGCGGTGCCGGCGGCAACCATCGCCTCGGCGGCTCCGCCCGTCACGATGCGCGCGAGGGGTTCGCCGGTGCGCTCGCGGACGGCGCGCAGCGCCAGGTCCTCGAAGTTCGGGGATTGCTCGAGGATCGCCTGCACCAGGTCGGTGTCGCCGACGGGGCGGGGCGCTCCCGTCGGGGGCTGCACCGCGTCGGCCGGCGTCGTGGTCTCGGGAGAGGCGGCGGCATCATGGGTCTCGACGACGACCGGCCCGGGCTCCGTGGATTCGCCGGCGGCATCAAACCGGTCGGCTCCCAGGAGGAGCGCCAGTTCTTCCGGGCTCAGCTCGGCCCGGCGCGGCAAGCGTTCGGCGTGCGAATGCTCGGACACGCCCCGAGTGTAACCCCGGACGGACGTTGCTCAAGGTCTGGGGCGGATTTGGATATGCTGTCCCGTCTCGCCGCTCCCGGCATGGTCCGGGGGCTCCCCCTCCGAGAAGCCAGGGCGAGGCGCTGGCGCGTGCCGGTGCAGCATTCACCCCCGTCGGACCACACACCATGCAGACCGAGACCTTCGCCGCCGAGAAGCCCGCCGCCAAGCAGAAGATCAACATCGATTACAAGAACATCGATGACCTGCGTCGTGCGCTGACCCCCAACGGCAAGATCGTGTCCCGCAAGCGCGCCGGCCTCTCGGCCCGCGATCAGGCTCGCCTGGCTCAGGCCGTCAAGCGCGCCCGGTTCATGGCGCTCCTGCCCTACGCCAGCCTGCTGGCGTGATCCGGCGGAGCATCGCGCCGACCCGCGCGATCGCGACCCGAACCCGAAGCCTCCGCAGACCTTCGTCCGTGCGGTTCGCCCGCAGGCCGCGGTTGACCCGTTGCCATGCCGTGCCCAGTGCGCCCAGGCGAAGCGCGGCCAACGTGAGGTTGTGGTGGCTGATCGCGCACCGCGGATCGATCGCCAGAGCGCGTTCGCTCGCGGCGATCCCGCCGTCGATGTCTCCCACTTCGTAGCGGGCGCGCGCCAACCCGCGCCACACGTCGGGCTGGTCGGGGCGGAGGATCGCCATGGGTTCGAGCAGGAGCCGCGCCTCCGGCCACGACTCCGTCGCGCAGGCCACCGTCGCGGCTCGGGCGTGGTCGAGCGGTGAGAGTCGATCCTCCTCGGAAGCGGCAGGATCCAGCGCTTCCTCGGGCAACTCCGCCAGCAGGGTTCGAATCGCGGCGCGGGCCTCGGCGGCGCGCCCGCGCCGCAGCTGCAGGTCGGCGAGGTCGATGATCCTCTCCGGGCGCGATGGATCGAGCTTCAGGACCAACTCAAACTGCGCGGCGGCACGCTCCAGCCGACCGGCGGCCGTTTCGAGCCCGCCGAGCAGGCGGTGCGCATGGACGTTCGCCGGCTCGAGTTCGATGACCCGGTTCAACTTCTCCATGGCCTCGGCGTGGCGATCGAGCCTCGCCAAGGCCGAGGCGCAGCCGATCAACGCGCTGGTGTCCGTGGGATCCTCGCGGAGGGCCTGCAGGAAGTTGTGCAGCGCCTTGGCGTGGTCGCCCCGGTGCATCAGCGCCTTGGCGAGCATCTTGCGCGCGTCGATCTCGGATGGATCGAGCCGCAGCACCTCGCGCAGGCACCACTCGGCGCGCGGCATCTGGTCGTTGCGCACCAGCGCGTTGGCCATGCTCATCAGCGAGTGGACGGGCGTCTCCACGAATTCCTGCGCCTCGTAGAAGGCGCTCTGTGCGTCCTCGAACCGGTCGAGCTCGCTGAGCAGCTCGATGCGCTGCGCATGCGACTCGTCCCGGGTCCGGTCAAGCGTCACCGCGCGCTCAACGAGCCGAAGCGACGCCTCGCGGTCGCCGTTCTCGGCCGTGACCCCGGCGGCAGCCAAGAGCGGCTCCGGCGCATCCGGATCGAGTTCATGGCAGCGCAGGTACGCCTCGCGGGCCTCGTCGTTTCGGTCCGCATGCTCCAGGAGCCGCCCCAGGTGGAAATGCCATTCGGGGCGTTCCGGATCGCGGGTGAGGGCCTCGCGCAGGGCCTGCTCGGCCTCGCGCAGGCGCCCCTGCTCCATGTGCGTCCGGGCCTCCTCGGCCCAGTCGTCCCCGTCACGCCATTCGGGTTGCCGGGAGCCCATGATGCTCAATCGTAGCACCCCAGCGGGCGCCGGCCACCGTCAATACACCTCAAGCATGCAGCGGCGGGTGGGGTGGACGCGGCGCTTCACCTGCTCCGCCGTCCACTCGGCCGCGGGCACCCCCGCCAGCTCCTCGTGGACGGTCATGTACCCGGTGTGCAGGCCGCGATTGGCGAGCACCTGGAAGATGCCCACCTGCATTCCGGCCAGCCCGCACACGTAGATCAGGGTGCGGTCGCGGCGCAGCATCTCCTCGAACTGCGGCATCGTCCGGTCGACGTACTGGTGCACGTACTCGCCGCGTCCGCCATCCGGGCGTGCCTCGCGGCTCACGACCGTGTGGTAGCGGAAATTGGGATGGGCAGCCGCCACCTCGCGGAAGAAGCCGTCGTAGAGCAGGTCGCTGGTGTACGGGGTGCCCATCACCAGGTGCACCGTGGAACGGGTCGGGCGCCACCCGGCGTGGCGCGGGGTGCCGGCCGGCGGACCGACGAAGAGCTCGTGGATGAATCCGCGGAACGGCGCGACGCCGGTGCCGGTGGCCAGGAACACGTAGTCGTGGGCCTCGCGGTCGGCCGGCAGCAGGAACCGCTTGCCGTTGGGTCCGGCCACGGCGATCGAGTCGCCCTCGCGGAGGTCGCAGACGTGGTTCGAGCACACCCCCACGAAGAGGGAGTGGTCGGTGGCATCGTCCTTGGCCGACTGCGGCTCGCGCTCGGCCAGGAGCCGCTTGCAGGTGGTCGAGAGCACCCGTCCGTGCCCGTCCTCGCCGTAGCCGGGGCTGGCGATCGAGTAGAGCCGCACTTTGTGGGGCTTGCCGTTGGCGTCGGTGCCCGGCGGCACCACCCCGAACGACTGGCCAGCTTGGAAGGCGCCCTCAAGCGGCGTGCCCGAGACGTCGACGCACACGTGGCGCACGAACGATGCCGACTTTCCCTTGGTGCACGGCGTGGACTGCACCACCTTGCCGGTGACCGGGGCCGTCGGCAGGACGGCATGCATGGTGGCGTCCGGGAGGGTCGGCTCGCCCGGGAGGCGGGCGGCGGGGCCGGCGTCGGAAGCAGTCGCGGTGCTCATAAGCCGGGTATCTTATTGGAGCGTGGCGGATTGAGGTTTCGACGCGCGGAACGCCGATTGGAAGTGTTCAGGTGGGTCATGGAACGGCCCACTCCGAACGGCGTCGAGGGCCTTTGCCATGGATCAGTTCCGCATTCAAGGCGGCCGCCGACTCAGCGGCCGAGTCACCGTCGAAGGCGCCAAGAACGCGGCCCTGCCGCTGATGGCCGCTTCAATCCTCACCACCGGGCGCCTGCGCCTGACCAACGTCGGCCCGCTCGCGGACATCCGCAACCTCGGTGCGCTGCTGGAGCGCCTCGGCGTCGGCGTGCACTTTGGTGACGACGACACGATCGTCATGCAGACCGCCGACGAGTCGTGCGTGCACGCGCCGTACGACATCGTCAAGACCATGCGCGCCTCGATCTGCGTGCTCGGTCCGATGCTGGCCCGCCGCGGACGGGCCGTGGTCAGCATGCCCGGCGGTTGCGCGTTCGGCACGCGCCCCATCGACCTGCACCTGAAGGGCCTCGCGAAGCTCGGCGCCCGCATCGAGATGGTCGGCGGCGACATCATCGCCACGGCCGATCGCCTCAAGGGCGCCACGGTCTTCCTTGGCGGCGCCAATGGCCCCACCGTGCTCGGCACCGCCAACGTGATGAGCGCGGCAACGCTCGCCGAGGGACGCACCGTCATCGAGAGCGCGGCCTGCGAGCCCGAGATCGTCGACCTGGCGAACATGCTCAACCGCATGGGCGCGCGCATCCGCGGCGCGGGCTCCCCGCGCATCGTGATCGACGGCGTCGAGGCGCTCGGCGGCTGCGAGCACCGCGTGATGCCCGACCGCATCGTGGCCGGCACGTACGCGATTGCCGCCGCGATGACCAACGGCGACGTGATCCTGGACGACTTCCCGTACGACAGCCTGCTGGCGGCGATCAACCACCTCGAGGAGGTGGGCGTCCACGTCGCCAAGCTGGACGCCAACGCCGACGACACCCGCTGCAGCGTGCGTGTCTCGTCGAGCCGCGTTCTGCGCCCGACCATCGTCACCACGCAGCCCCACCCCGGGTTCCCCACCGATCTGCAGGCGCAGTTCATGGCGCTGCTCTCCCTGGCCGACGGCAATTCGATCGTCACCGAGAAGATCTACACCGAGCGCTTCCTGCACGTGGCCGAGCTCTCGCGCATGGGAGCGCAGATCTACCGTCAGGGCAGCACCGCCGTGATCAGCGGCGTGCGGCAGCTCCGCGGCGCGCCGGTGATGGCCAGCGACCTGCGGGCGAGCGCGTGCCTGGTGCTGGCCGGACTTGCCGCCGAGGGCGAGACCGTGGTCAGCCGCGTGTACCACCTCGATCGCGGGTACTCCTCGATGGAGCGAGTGCTGCGCGAGCTGGGTGCCTCGATCGAGCGCTGCAAGGAGACCAAGGCCGAACCCGCCGAGGACGCCGTGCCCGCCATCATCCCGTCGATCCGCGGTGCCGGCCTCACGGCGCGCGCCGCGCAGGGCGCGGTGACGCCGTCGCCCGAGGCCTGAGCGGCAGGGAACCGTTCATCGCGCGGTCAGCCGGTCGAGCACCACGGCGCTGGCGACCGCCACGTTGAGGCTAGGCGGGTCGCCATCGAGGTCGCCGCCCCGCGTCGACATCGGGATCCGAACCACTTGATCGGCGCATTCGAGCACCGGGCCGCTCACGCCCGCCGCCTCCGCGCCGAACACGATCACCGTGCGATCGCGCGGTGGAAGCGCCGCCACGTCCATGGCGCCAGGGCAGTCTTCCGCCGCCACGATGCGCCACCCGTGGCGGTCGCGGAGGTCGTGCAGGTTGCCGGGCCAGTTCGAGGCGCGTGCCCACGGCACGTCGAAGACGCGCCCCATCGCCACGCGCACGGTCTTGCGCAGGAGCGGGTCGCTGCTTCCGGGCGAGAGCAGCACCCCGGAGGCACCGAAGCACGCCGCGTTCCGGAAGAGCGCTCCGATGTTGTCGGTGTGAACGATGCCGTCGGCGGCGACGATCGTGCCGCCGAGCGCGGCGAGCGCCGTCCATGGCGGCTCGGGTCGTCGCGTGGCGATCGCCAACGCACCGGAGTGCAGGTCGTAGCCCGTCAGCGCGTTGAGCTGGTCGGGGTCGTGTGCCAGGAACACGGGGATCGTCGGGAGCCGTTCCAGAATCGGCTCGAGCGACGGCAGCGCCGCCGGGACGCAGGCCACCGACTGCGGCACGCACGGCAGCGCCTCCCATGCATCGGGCCCGCGGTCGAGCGCGCGGCCGCAGGCCGCCAGGAACCGGCGCACTACCCGCGGGGTTTCCACGCAGCAGAGCCCGTCGCGCCCGCGCAGGTCGGCATCGCGCACGCCTCGGTAGGGCGCGAGCCGCGGGTCGTCCGGATCGATCGCCTCGGTGATCACGGGCCGATCAGCAGCTCCGCCATCGCCTCCGAGCGCGACTGGAACAGGGCCGTGGCCGCGTTCATCCGCGCACGCAGCAGTTCCGCGAGCGCCGGCTCCGTGCGAAGCAGCACCTCGTCGCGCCGCAGCGCGTCCTCGATGGCCTTCATCGCGTGGCGCCACTCCACCGCCGACTCCGCGTAGATGCGCGCGAGCTCGATGCGCGCCTCGGCCGCACGCTGGGCGCTGCCGGGCGTGGCGAGCAGGTTCCACGGAGAGGTGAACGCCTCGCGTTCCGTGGCGGCGAGCTCCTGCCCGGCGATCGAGAAGTCGGCCGCGAACCGCCCAAGCGATCCCGCGGCTCCCGTCAGCTGATCGCCGAGGTCGCTGCCGACGCGACGCATGTGCCCGATGCTCTCCATCGACTGCGCGAACGCGTCCTCGACCCCCGAGGCACGATCGATCCCGAGTGGCGGCAGGGACTCGAGTTCCTTGCCGATCGCGCGCGCCTGGGGCATGATCGCCGATGGGTCGGCGTCCGTGCCCATGCCGAGCTTGGCCAGTGCCGCATCCGCGCGGGCGCGCGCGGCCGTGATGCGGTCGCGCCACGCGGGCCAGTCGGCCTTGATCGAGTCGCGCAGCGCGGTGAACGCCTCGCGGACCGGCGCGGCCTGGGCCGGGAGGTCGCGTCCAAGGCGTTGGTAGTCGGCCATCAATCCCGGGGCATCGCCCTCGGGGGCCCAGACCTCGAGCAATCGACGGAGCTTCGGGGACGATTGGCCCCCGAACGTCGAGCGGAAGGGCTCGGGCGGGCTGGCCTCGATGACCGAGCCCGGGGAGAGCCGCTCTTTGTCCATGCCCCCGGACATCGGCTTGGCGCCATGCATGATGCGCCGCAGGCCAACGTCGCGGACTTCGATCTGGGTCTCGCCGCTGATCGAGCCATCGGTGCGCCCCACACGCGCGCCGCGGTAGAGCGGAACCTCGCGCTCCAAGAGGATGTGCACCTGGTACCCGTTCACGCGCCCGTTGACGGTGACTGGCTCGATGCGCTCCACGGTGCCGAGCGGCATGCCGCCCACCAAGACCTCGCCGCCGAGCTTCAGTCCGTAGACGCCGTCGTCGGCGGTGAAGTGCACCACGTAGGGCACCATGCTCCGGCGCTCGAGCGCCGTCCATGCCCAGACGGCCGACGACAGGGCAGCGACGGCCCCGAAGACCGCGACTCCCGCACGTGTGCTGCTGCGTTCGCCGGCCACGCCCCGGTCACGGCGCCGCAGGCGCCGCCTCCGTGCGCTTCGGGGCCGGTGCGGCCACCGGTGGTGCCACGGTCGGCGCGCCCTCGGGGGCGGCCTCACCGCCGAAGTCGGCCTGAAGCACGTCGAACAGCCGCTGCTGCGCGGTCTCGTACCGGCCGATGGCCTTCATCACCCCATCGCGCACGGCGCCGCGGAACTCCGGATCGTCCTCGAAGCGCTTGGGCGAATCACGGAGCGCCATGTCGAGCGTCTCGCCGGCGACGCGCAGGTCGCTGCTGGCGATCGCGAACGCGCGTGCGGACTCGTACAGGTTCTCCCGCGCGAGCTCGTCGCCGGATGGGCGATAGAGGAGCTTCCATGGGCTGCGGCGCACCTCCATGGTGGCGAGCTTCACCTGGGCACCGGCCTGCCGGAGGTCCCAGAGCAGCGCGCGAACGTCGGGAAGGCGCGCCGAGAGCTCCGCCTCGAGCGTGTCCATCGCGTCGGCGAACCGGTCCGCCCCCTTCACGCCGTCCTCGAGGATCTTGTCGACCTGCGCCAGGCTGTTGGCCCGGAAGTGCTCGACCACGGCCCGGGCGTCCTTCACGCCCACGGCCGCATCGTCCATGACGGAGTCGAGCTTGGCCATGGAACTGGCGGCGCCGTCGATGGCCTCGCCGACCTTGCCGCGCCACTCGCCGTAGTCCTTGCCGAGGTCAGCCATCAGCGTGCGCGCCTCCTGCAGCAGGGGCACCACGTTCTCGGGGTACTGCACGCGGGCGAAGTTCGCGAGCGAATCGGTGAACTCCACGAGGTTGGTGAACATCTGGTCGGCGCGGCCGGCGTTTGATGGCCCGACGATCGTGGCCAGCAGGCCGCCGCTCTTCTGTGCCTCGATGGTGGCGCCCGGCTCGATGCGGGCCCCGTTGGCGCTGCCGAGATTCGGGAAGTTGAGCCAGCTGTAGTTGCCCAGCAGGGGCTGCGAGCGCAGCACCTGCACGCCCTCGTGGAGGGCGATGTCGGCGCGGATCTCGATGCCGACGTCGATCCAGCCCGAGTCGAACTTCTGGTCGATGTGGGTGACGCGGCCCACCTTGAGGCCCGCCACCCGGACCTCGGAGCCGACGTCGAGTCCCGACACGCCATCGTCCATCCCGAAGCGGACCACGTACCGCGACTTGCTGCTGAACACCGCGCTCTTGGAGAGCACCAGGATGATCACCAGCGCGGTGGCTGCGGCGGTCAGCAGGAATGCGCCTGCGCGAATCGAGTTGGGATAGCCGGATCCGTCAGCCATGGCCCGCGGAGGCTATCAGGAACGAGGCGCGCCGGGCCATTCGGCCGCTCAGCCCTTGAGCATGTCTTCGTTGGTGGGGAACCGCTTGAGCGCCGCCAGGAGCTGCTCCATCTGCACGTGGGGCGGGGCGTTCATGAGGCGTCGGCGCAGGGCCGTCACCGTCTTGAGTTCGCGCTCGGGCATGAGGAGGTGTTCCTTGCGGGTCCCGCTCTGCGCCAGGTTGATGGCGGGGAACACCCGGCGCTCGGCGATGCCCCGGTCGAGGATGAGTTCCATGTTGCCCGTGCCCTTGAACTCCTCGAAGATCACTTGGTCCGCTCGGCTGCCGGTGTCCACCAGGCACGTGGCAATGATGGTGAGGCTGCCGCCCTCCTCGCACTTTCGCGCGGCGCCGAAGAGCTGCTTGGGCACCTCGAGCGCCCGGCTGTCCAGGCCGCCCGACATGGTCCGCCCGGAGCTCCCGTAGCGGCGCGAGTTGTTGAAGGCTCGCCCGAGCCGGGTCAGGCTGTCCAGGAGCACCACCACGTCCTTGCCGGCCTCGACCATCCGCTTGGCGCGCTCGATCGCGAACTGGCCGAGGGACAGGTGCCGCTCGAGGTCTTGGTCGTTGCTCGACGCGAGCACGTGCGCGGGCACGTTGCGCTTGAAGTCGGTGACCTCCTCCGGACGCTCGTCGATCAGCAGCGCGATCAGCTCGATCTCGGGATGGTTGTGCTTGATTCCGAAGGCAATGTTCTGCAGCAGGATCGTCTTGCCCGCCTTTGGCGGTGCGACGATCAGCCCACGGGTGCCGAAGCCGATCGGGCAGAACATGTCGATCAGCCTGCAGGCGGGCGGGCAGTTGCGGTGCTCGAGCGCGATTCGCGGCTGGGGGTCGAGCGCCGTGAGCTCGGCGAACGGCTTGCGCTTGCGGAATTCCTCGGGCGTGAGACCCTCGATCGAGACCAGCCGGCTGGCCACCATGCGCCGGGCCCGGCTTCGCCGCGACTTGCGCTCCTCGACCTCGACGGTGACGGCCGCGCCGGGCGCGACGCCGTTCTCCGCCATGAACTCCGGAAGGACGAACGGATCGCGCTCGTCCGCGACCAGTCCATCGGAAAACTGCCTGATTCGACCCTCCGGAGAGCCTTTCATGGCCTCGAGGATCCCGCTCACCACTGTCATGTGTTGTCCTCGCGCCGTTCCGGGAGGTGCAGGTGCACCGAGGGGTCCTCCGGAGGCGCCGTGCGTGGTCGTCACCTTGCGGGCGACGAGATCAGTGTACCGGGGGCGGGGCCGATCCATCGGGGAATCCGCTCGGATTCCCCCCGGTTCAGCCCGCGGCCAGCGCAGTGGCCAGGGCGGCGCCGGCGCGCGCGTTGGACTCGAGCACCGCCACGTTGGTGCCGAGGGTCCGCCCCTCGGTGGCCAGCTGCAGGCGGTCGAGGAGGAACGGGGTGATCGACGGTCCGCGGACGCCGGCCGCCTCCGCTTCATGGGTGGCCCGGGCGATCACGGACTCCACCTCGTCGGACGGAATCGCCCAGCGCGCGGGTGGGGGGTTGGCCACGAGCACGCCGACCGAGGGTGAGAATGCCCAGTGCGCCATGCACATGCGGGCGGCCTCGGCGGCATCGCGTGCGGTGGCGGACACCCCCAGGCTTGCGTCGCCATCGGAGATGAACCGCGGGAACCGGTCGGTCCCGAGGCCGATCACGGGGACGCCGAGCGAATCGAGCGCCTCCACGGTGGCGGGCAGGTCGAGGATGCTCTTGGCCCCCGCGCTGACCACGGCGACCGGCGAGCGCGCCATGGCGGCGAGGTCGGCGCTGACGTCGGGTCGCTCGGACCACCCACGGTGCACGCCGCCGATGCCGCCCGTGGCGAAGACGCGGACGCCGGCGGCGCGGCACGCGGTGACCGTGGCGGCCACGGTGGTGCCGCCGTTGGCGCGCTGCACCGCCGCGGGTCCAAGGTCCCGGGCGCTGAGCTTGCGTGCGTCGCGATCGTCGGCCAGGCGCGCGAGCTCGGCGGTGGTCATCCCGACCAGCAGCACGCCGTCGAGCATCCCGACGGTCGCCGGCGTGGCGCCACCGGCCCGCACCGTGGCATCGAGCAGCAGGCTCAGGGAGAGGTTGGCGGCGCGGGTGGCGTTCCAGCCCGCAAGGCCCTCCGGTCCGGGCCGCGGTTCGCGCGGCAAGCCATGCGTGAGGACGGCGGTCTCCAGCGCCACAACCGGCTGGCCGTGGCGGAGGGCGTCGGCGACCTCGGGGTGGAGGCGGACCGGCGCGGGGGGCAAGGCGTCGGCGGGGTTCATCCGCGGCGGGTGCGCACCACGCCACCGAGTCGCTTCGCCGGCAGCGCCATGGGCACGATGCCGCCGGGGAAGGCGTTCGGGTCGGCCGCGCGCTCGGCGGGCGGGGTGGCGCTCATCTGCAGGCGGTTGCGCGACTGCGCCAGCTCCTGACGCCGGCGCTGCTCAGCCTCGCGGTAGCTCGCGACGTCGGCGGGCACCGGACCGGGCTCGAAGTCGGGATACACCTTCTGCGGGATCTCGATGTTGGCGAGCATCTCGATGCCGGAGAGCAGGTCGCCCTGGTCGGGCTGCACGAAGGTCCACGCCACGCCGCCGCGCCCGGCACGCGCCGTGCGGCCGATGCGGTGGATGTAGACCTCGGGATCCTCGGGGACGTCGTAGTTGATGACGTGGCTGATGTCGTCCACATCCAGGCCGCGCGAGGCGAGGTCGCTGGCCACCAGCACCTTCAGCGTGCCGCCGCGAAGCTTGTCCATGACCTTGTCACGCTTGGTCTGGAACATGTCGCCGTGCATGGCGTGCGCATCGATGCCGTGCTTGGACAGGTAATCGGCCACCTGGTCCACGGTCTTCTTCATCCGGCAGAACACCACGGTCAGGGCGGCCTCCTCGTGCTTGAGGAGGTGCGCCAGGAGCCGCTTCTTGTCCCAGGGTTCCACGGTCAGCCAGCTCTGGTCGACCGCCGCCACCGTGAGGCTCTTCTCGGTGGTGACGATCTTCTCCGGGCTGCGCATGTAGCTGCGCGCGAGCTTCTCGATGTCGGGGCTGATGGTGGCGCTGACGAAGATCGTCTGCGGGTGCTGCTTCATCGAGCCCAGGATGCGGCGGATGTCGTCGCGGAAGCCGATGTCCAGCATCCGGTCGACCTCGTCGAGGATGGCCAGCTTGACGCGGTCGTACGGCAGCATCCCGCGGCCGTGCATGTCCATCACCCGGCCCGGCGTACCGACGATGATCGCCGGGTTGCGCTCGAGGACCTTGGCCTGGGTGCGGATCGGCTTGCCGCCGTAGACGGGCACGGCCTCAAGGCCAGTGTGGCCCCCGAGCTCCTTGACCTCGCGGCACACCTGGATGGCGAGCTCGCGGGTGGGCACCAGGATGAGGGCGGCGAACTGGTCGCCGGGCTTGAGGAGCCCGAGCGTCGGCAGGCTGAAGGCCGCGGTCTTGCCGGTGCCGGTCTTGGCTTGGCCGAGCACGTCCTTGCCGGTCATCGCCACCGGGATGAGTGCGGCCTGGATCTTGGTGGGGTGCTTGAAGCCGGCGGCGTCGACGCCCCGGAGGACTTCGGCGGGCAGGCCGAGGTCGGCGAAGGTCTTGCTGGTGTCGAACGTCTCGCTGCTGACCATCCGTAGGGGTCTTCTTCCGTGGCTTCGGGTTCCGGGCGGCCGGGCGCATGGGGCGCGCGGCAGGGGTTTCATGGTAGGTTCCCCGGCAAGCCGATCGTAACAGGCGGAAGGCACGGATGCCGCCCGCATGACCGACAACAGCATCATCTCCATCGACCTGGACGCGATCGACCACAACATGCGTGTGGTTCGTTCGGCCGTCGGTCCCGGGTGCGAGATCAATGCGGTGGTCAAGGCCGATGCCTACGGGCTGGGAGCCGCCCGAGTGGCCCGCCGGCTCGTGCAGGCCGGCGCCTCCATGCTGACGGTCTACAGCCCCGCGCAGGCCGAGGCCTTGGAGGGTGTGCCGTGCCCGATCCTGGTGCTGCAGCCCATGACACGCTTGGAGCGCGGCGGGGCGCTGCACTCGATGCTGCTGGCCGGACGCCTGCATGCCGTGGTGCACGACGTCCACCACGCGGCGGAACTGATCGTGCTGGCCCACGAGCACCAGGTGCGCCTGCCGGTGCACCTTGAACTCGACACCGGCCTGGCCCGCGGCGGATGCGCGCTCGACGAGGCTGGCCGGATCCTGCAGGCGATCGCCGCCACGCCGTGGCTTCGGCTGGCCGGATTGATGACCCACTTCTCGCACGCGAAGGGAAGCGCCGATCGGTGCGCCGCCCAGATGCGCGCGTTCGAGCTGTTCGTCGATGCGCACCGCGGGCTGGTGCCGCCGGAGTGCGTCACGCACGCCGCCAGCACCTACGCGGCGTTCCGCGGCGGCTCGTATCACGCCGGGATGGTGCGCGTGGGCTTGGCGTGGACCGGGTTGGCCGACGACGGCCCCGACGATTGCGCACGTCCGGCCATGTGCGACGCCTTCCGTTCGGCGGTGCGATGGACGAGCCAAGTGATCCACGTGCGGCAGGTGGCCCGCGGCGCGAGCGTCGGCTACGGGTGGCAGTGGACGGCGCGCCGGGACTCCACGGTGGGTCTGGTGCCGGTGGGCTACGCCGACGGCTATCCGACGATCGCCACGCCACCGGGCGCCACGTTGCCGGACGACCAGGAGCGGCCGGCCCGCTGGGTGGTGGTGCGGGTGGGCGACTGGTCCGCCGAGGCGCCGGTGATCGGTGCGGTGAACATGGACCAGGTGTGCATCGACCTCACCGGACTCGAGCACATGTTGGCGGGACTGCCCAATCGGGGGCTGGGCGCCGAGGTGGAGCTGTACGGGACCGATCGCGCGGCGCGCAACTACCTGCCCACGGTGGCTCGTCGATTGGGGCTTCGGCCGTATGAACTGCTCTGCCGGATGAGCCCGCGGCTTCCGCGCGTTGCCGTCGAGGCCGGGGAGCCGTTGGCCCGCGTCGAAGCCGGATCGTTCCGGACCACGGCGGTGCGCGCCGCGCCCGACGTGCCCTGACGACGGCGGGCGGGCGACCTAGGCTTTGCGGATGGTCCGCCTCGGCGTCGTTCGTTACATCAACACGCTCCCTCTGATCCACGGCCTCGGGCGCGTGCACGGCCTCACGCTCGTGCCCGATGTCCCGTCGCGACTGATCGATCGGCTGACGGCCGGCGAAGTCGACGTGGCGCTGTGCTCCGTGGTGGATGCCGTGCGGAGCGCGGTGCCGCTGCGCATCGTGCCGGTCGGCATGCTCGGGTGCGACGGGCCCACGCTGACCGTGCGCCTTTACTCGCGCGCGCCGTGGGAGCGGGTGCGCACGGTGGCTGCCGACACCGACAGCCACACCTCGCGTGCACTCGCCGAAGTGGTGCTGCGTCGGCGCCATGGGGCTGAACCGAAGGTGGTCGACTTCCCCAAGGCCTCGGGCCTTGCTGACCCCGGCACCGACGCCATCCTCCTCATCGGCGACAAGGTGATCGCGGACGCCCCGGCGCCTGGCGCATGGACGCACGAGATGGACCTCGGCGAGGCGTGGCACGCGTGGACCGGCCTTCCGTTCGTGTTCGCCACCTGGCTCTGCAGGGACGAGGTGGACGCCGCAGGCGCGGAGCGCGTGCGCACCGTGGCGCGGGTGCTCGATCACCAGCGCCGCCACAATCGCGAGCGCATCGACGGCATCGTGGCGGGCGCCGCCGAAGCGCACGGCTGGCCGCGCGCGGAGGCCCGTCGGTACCTGGCTGAACTGCTGCGCTTTGACCTGGATGCCCGTGCGCGAGAGGGCATGGCGCGCTTCTTCGCCGAGTGCCATGCGCTGGGGTTGGTGCCTTCGGCCGCGGTGCCGGCGGACGCGGACTGGCGCTGACGGGCTCGGGCACGGCAAAAAGCCGCAGGCACCCGCGCGGGGCGGGTGCCTGGGAAGGGTCCATTTGGAATCCCGTCGACCGGGTGCCGAGGCGCGGTCAGCGCTTCGAGAACTGGTAGCGACGACGAGCGCCGGCCTGGCCGTACTTCTTGCGCTCCACCTTGCGGGCGTCGCGGGTCAGGAAGCCGTGCTCGCGCAGGATCGGCTCGAGGGTGGCGTCGTAGTTGAGGAGCGCACGCGCGAGGCCCATCACCACCGCGCCGGTCTGGCCGGTGAAGCCGCCGCCGACGAGGCCCGCGGTCACGTCGACCTTGCCCTTGGTGGAGGTCTTCTCCAGCACCGCGAGCACGGCCTTGCGGTCTCGGTCCTCGGTGAGGTAGTCGTCGAGGGGCTTCTCGTTCAGCTTGATGTCGCCGGAGCCGGGGCGCACGCGGACGCGCGCGATGGCGGTCTTGCGGCGGCCCGTGCCCCAGAACCAGCCCTTGGAATCGGGGCCTGCGGTGGCCTTGGCGGCAGCGGGGGTGGCGGTGGTGTCCATGGTGGTTTCGTCTCGGGTGGTTCAGGGCCCGCGATCAGCGGCGGGCGTTGGGGAAGTCGAGGGCGGCGGGCTGCTGCGCCGCGTGGTCGTGCGACGCGCCGGCGATCACGTGCAGGTTGCGGCGGATGCGACGGCCGAGGCGGCCGCGGGGCAGCATGCGCACGATGGCCTCGGTGACCACCAGCTCGGGCTTGGAGGCCATCAGCGACTCGTAGGTGCGCACCTTCAGGCCGCCCGGGTAGCCGCTCCAGCGCTTGACGCTCTTGGCGGCGAGCTTGTTGCCCGTGACCTTCACCTTGCCGGCGTTGGTCACGATCACGCACGCGCCGTTGGCGACGTTGGGGGTGTAGTCGGGGCGGTGCTTGCCCATGAGGACGGTGGCGACCTCGGTGGCGAGGCGACCGAGGATCATTCCCTCGGCATCGACGACGTGCCACTGCGGCTTGACGTCGGCGGCCTTGGTGTGGGTGGTCTGGCGGGGCATGGCTTCTGGAATCCTGTTTCTGGCGCCGCCCGGGATGGGCGGAGAATCGCGAAAGATAGGCGAAGCGGGCCGATGCTTCAAGGTGCCCATCCCGCTAGGCTCCCCCCGCATGCAGGGCGACGCTCGACGGAACCTGGCGGCGTGGGTGGTGATCGCGGTGGCTTCCGTGATCATGATCGTGGCGCCTCGCGGGGACGAGGGTCCTCCCGACGCGGCGGATGCCGCTGCCGCTGACGCAGGTTCCGAGAAGATCGACGATCGGGTGGCGGTACGGGTGGGGTTGTCGCCGCAGCAGATGATCATGCTCAAGATCATCAACGGGCTGGCCGCGGAGGAGTGGGGGCCGGTCATGCGCAATGGGTTATCCGACATCGAGCGGCAGTTGCCTCCTGTGCCGGACCGCGCGCCGGGCGATGCCGTGGGCCAGGCCGTGCTCCTGGCGCGGCTCGGCAAGGTTGAGGCGGCCGCCGACGCGGTGGACGCGCTGCTCGAGGAGATCGAGGACGGCGCGTACCGATGCGATCCCGACGAGCGGCGCGTTGTCGTGGACGCACGGGACGCCATCCACGCCATCGAATCGCCGGGGCCCGATCGCATCGACGACGAACAGGCCGAACGGCTTCGTGCCGCGCTCGGGCCCGCCGGGGAGACGCTGGTGGCGATGGCGCGGGGAGACGCACCGACCCTGGCGGCGCTCGCGCAATCGGGCATCCTGGCG
Source organism: Planctomycetota bacterium (assembly GCA_046047335.1). Classification (GTDB taxonomy): domain Bacteria; phylum Planctomycetota; class Phycisphaerae; order Phycisphaerales; family SM1A02; genus UBA966. The sequence continues at coordinate 16,692 of JBJOIF010000178.1, forward strand.
CTCGGCCTGGTGATGGTCATGCTGATCGGCGGCGGTTTCGTGGCGCTCGGTGGGTTGGTGGCGCTCGTGCTGTTCGTGGTGCTCGCGGCCATCGGCAAGGTGCCGGGCGCGTATGCGTCGGCCGCACCCCATCCGCCGGCGTCGGTGTTCGCCGAGGTGTTCGCGGCATGGATGGTGGCGTTCCTTGCGTTCGGTCGCGGGATGGGATGGCTGCTGGGCACACTGGAAGGCGCTGGGTTCCCGGCGCTTCCGGAGGCGGCGGCGCTCACGCTTTCGGTGGTGGGTGCATTCGGGGCCACGTGGCTCGCCCTCTGGTGGGGTGCGCGGCGCATGGGCGGTTGGGGAGCGCTGTGCGGTGCGATCGGGCTGGTGCGACCGCGCGCCTCCGACCTGGCCTGGGGCGCGGTCACGTGGGCCATGGGCGTGTTCCTCCTGGCGTGCGGGCTGGTGTTTGCGTTCACGCTCTCGGCACTCCTCGGCGACGGCACGCCGCAGCCCACGCACCCCATCCAGGAACTGGTCGCCTCGGGGTCGCCGCTGGTGCTGGCGATCAGCTTCTTCCTGGCCGCCGTCACTGCACCGATCACCGAGGAGATCGCCTTCCGTGGGGCGCTCTACCGCAACCTGCGGCAATGGGCGGGTCGAGGTGGACCGGTGCTGGCGGCCGTGGTGGCCACGGTGGTGAGCAGCGTGCTGTTCGCCGCCATCCACCCCCAGGGGCTGATCTTCGTTCCGGTGCTGGGCGGGCTGGCCGCGGCCTTCTGCATCTCGCGCGAGTGGACCGGCCGCATCACGCCGGCGATCGTCGCGCACGCGATCAACAACGCGGTGATCGTGGGGATCAACGTGGTGCTGGTGAGGTAGGGGGCGTTGGGCGGAACGCCGCCGGCAAGTTCACCGATCGGGTGCTGGCCAGCACACTGTCGCGATCAATCCGTCCTCGCTTGTCACGGTCGCAGAACCCCCAAGCCGCACGATTGAAGCAGTCTCGCGGCGCCGCGTCGTCGTCAGGTTCTCAGTCAAGAACATACGTCCGCCGCTTGAGCTGAGCGGATCTTCGATCAGCATCTCTCGCGAGAGCGTATCGGAGGCCTGAATGGTTTCAGAGACTGCAGAGGTGAGGCTAGACAGTGCCTTTGCCGATGCAACCCGGTTGCCTGCTGCGCCGAAGCCAAGCCCGACGCCAAAGTCGGCGATGCGAAGCGCATCGCCCTGCCGGATGAGGACCCGCACAATCGCTTGGTCACACAGGCCACGGAGCGTCCAGCTGGCGATGGCGGCTGCGGCCTCCTGCTCGGTCGCGAACGCCGGCAGGCCGCAACCCGCGGCCTCCGCCGATGTCGGATTGATGCGTGCGGTGGCCTCGATCCACGCGCGGCACTCCGGTGCATCGGCGGTTCCGGCATACTCGGCGCGCACCAGGGACGCGGCGGCAAGCAACGCGCGCTGAACGGTCACCTCTGTCCGTTGCCGGGCTTCGACCCGTGATTCATCGGACTGCTCACGCAGTGAAGTAGCGATGACCGCGGATGCGTTTCGTGCAAGCATTGCCTTTGCATTGATCACTGCGGCTCGAAGCGCGCGCGACTTCTTCAGGATCGGGTGGAGCGCTCGGTCGGCATCCGTGCGAGGTTGGAAGACGCCGATGCCCGATGCCTCGCCTCGAATGATCGGGCCGCTGATCACAACCGACCGATCGATCGGGGCGGCGGAACCGGAGTCCGTTCGTGTCAGTAGTACGACAGTCACTGAACTCCCCCTCCCAGCGGAGGACGTCGTCCACGACTTCGCCCGATAGTGTGGCGGAAGGCGGATGTGTTCGGCCGTTGACTCAACCCATCGCATCATCGACTCGGTGGACTCGAATGCCGAACGTTGGGCTGCGAGCTCAGTAAGTGAGGATGTGCGCTCCAGCACCGTCCTTCCGGATTGCACTTGGCCCATGAAGTTCCGAAGCGCCGACTCGGCCGCGATGCTCGCCCGTTCCTCAGCCTTGGCCTGTGCCTGGGGCTCAGGCAGCAGATCCGCGTGGCCAAATGTTGCCATGACCAGCTTGCCGTTTTGATCCCTGAGCAGCTTTGGCCCGATCGACTCCGTTGCTTCGGTCGCGGACAAGTCCGCGAGCCAAGCCTCGGCGGCTGGCGCGCCGATCGGCGCGTCGATCGTCGCTCCGGCCGCCATGGAGGACGCCGCGGCAGCCGAGACTGCGTCATGGCGCATCACGACGGCGACGATGCCCGCCTGTTCCTCGCCTGTGGTCACGAATCGGGATACCGGGAGAAGCGCGCTGAGTTCGCACCGCGCGGACACCCATACCGCGTCGCGAAAGGTCGAGGATGCGCGCGCGTCCATGCCTGGGGCGATGCGATCGA
>JBJOIF010000179.1:0-21741 GCA_046047335.1 Planctomycetota bacterium
CTGTGCCCATTTGATCAGCGGCACCAGGTCTTCCGGGGATCCCGACCGCGCCCGTTCCTCCGCGAGCAGTTCGCCCGCGGCCGCGACGCCGTGCTGCACCGGCAAGACCCCCAGCGACTCGTCGGCTGCCTCGCGCCAACCCGGAGCCCCCGAAGCGGACGCCAATTGCACCAGCGCGGCCACCCGTACCGCCGGGCGCAGGAGCCATTTCTCGGTGGGCCGCCACGACGGCACCGCATAGATCGCCGTGGCATCCAGGGCGCGACCCGCGGCGAGCCGCGCCTCGGCCACTGCGGAGGCCGGCGGCGCCGTGCCGGCGAGGCGCTCGCGCCCCAGGGCAGCAAGCGGCGCCGCAGCCTCGGCGATGTGGTGCTCGGCCGCACGTGCCCCGGGCAGTTCAAACGCCAGCTGATACGCCGCCAGAAGCATGAGCGCCAGGGAGAACGAAGCCACCATCCGCGGGGGAATCTCCGTGAGATCGCGCGCGGACGCACGGGCGGGTGCCAATCGGGACGCGCCCTGCGGATCCATAGCGGCCAAGGCAATCATCATGGCCGCCCACGCGACCGCCCCGGGCCACCAGAGGGTCATCTCCACCTGTGCATGGATCGCGAGCATGAGCGCGCCACCCGTGAGTGACACGCGCACGGCGGATCCTGCCGTAGAGACCATCGCGGTCCACGCGACCGCCGCAGCCACCATGGCGGACAGGGCGGCCGCCACGGCGCGCATCACCATCGCCGGCTGGTCGAGGACTGGCTCGGTGACCGCGGCCAGCATCACGACCGTGGCGGCGGCCAGCGCCGAGGCCACCACCGGGCCGCGTGGATCGGCGCTGCCGCCGACGCGGCCACTGGCACCATCGGCGAGCACCCGCGCCTCGGCGGAGCCGGACCCAGGATCGCGCGCCGCAGGCGTGCCACCACGCGCGACCAGCACCACGCCGACGGCAAGAAGCACGATCCACGACCATCCGCCCACGCCGAGACAGGCCAGCCAGTCGGCCCATGCGGCGTGCGCGCTCTGCACCTCCTCGGGAGAGAGCCAGGGCCGATGCAGCAGGTAGGCATCGCCGAAACCTGCAGGACCAACGCCGAGGACCGGCTGCGAGATGGCCATTCGCCACGACGCTTCCACGTAGTGCGCTCGGAACAGCAGGCTGCGCTCGGCCCACCCGGCGCCGAACCACCCGCGCACCACGACCGCGACCACCGGCAGCGCCACGAGCCCAAGCGCCACCGCCGAGCGCCACCGCGGTCCGGGCGAACGCCAACCGCACCACGCCACGAACCCGAGCGCCAGCACCATCGCGGCGATCGCCCCCTTGGATCCATTCACCGCGACCGTCGCTGCACATGCCAGTGCCGCCGCACCGAGCGCCAGCGCCACGCGCGATGAACGCCTCCAGGCCGCGCATGCCGCGCCGCCGAGGACGATGCTTGCCGCGCCAAGGATGCTTGAGGCCACGTTGGACATCCCGAACCACGCGGTGACCTCGGGCTGCATGAGGCGCCGCTCGTAGGTGAGCGCCTGCGGCGACCCCGGCGACCAGCCCCGTGCGGCCAGCACCTCGGCCATGTTCGCGCGGTAGGCCTCGACCGTGGCGGGATGCTCAATCCACAGTTGCACCGCGCCGCGCAGCGCCATCGGAACCGCCGCCGAGGCGAGCACCGCCACGGCCATCGCGCGCGCGGATGGACCGTCGGTTCCAAGCGCCCGCAACGCCACGCCGGCGCCGGTCGCACCCACGATCGCCCCGCACCACTGCGCGGCGCGCCATGCATCGTCCGCCGATCCGAGCGCATGGCTCCACGCCACGGCGGCGCCGAACGTGGCAAGCACCATCGCTGCGGCTCCGGCCGCATCCACGCGACGCCGCACCACCCAGGCCGCCAGGGCACCCAGGAACGCGGCCGCCGCATCGAGCGCCAAGCCGGTCGACGGCGCGATGCCCGCAAAGGGGAACGGATCGAGCACCGGGTCCACGTCAAACCAGAGCATCGAGGGGTGGGCCACCAGCGACTGGAACGCGGCCACGCACGCCAGGACCATCACGATGCCCACGACCGCGGAGCGCCGCCATCCGGGAATGGCCGCTGGCGGGTCCACGCGCGGCTCGGCGCCGTTCGGCATCGGGCGTGGGCCGTTCACCGGCGCTCCCCCGCCAGCCGGCCGAGCATCGGCCGCTCGAGCGCCGCCAGCGTTGCCATGAACACCGCCACCTGCACCCCGATCAAACTCGCCTGCCATGGCGCCGCGGTGCCCAGGAGAAGCCCGGCGATCCCGCAGCACGCCGCGATGGCGCAGATGAGGAGCACCGCGCCACGGCGCGTCAGCCCGCGCATCACCAACCGATGCGAGAAGTGCTGCTGGTCGCCGACCATGGGGCTGCGTCCCTGGAGCATGCGCAGTCCCGAGACCGTGCAGGCGTCGTAGAGGGGAACGGCCAGGATCACAAGCGGCGCGAGCACGCCGTACCACCGCGTGCCGAGCGCATACCCCGGCTCCCCGGGCGACGTAAAGGTCACCTGCATGGCCAAGACGGCCAGCAGGAACCCGACCGGAAGCGATCCGCCGTCCCCCAGGAAGATGCGCGCCGAGGACCCACTCCGCCACGGGAAGTTGAACGCGAGGAACCCGAGCAGCGCTCCGCACAGCACCGCGAGCAGGCCCGACGTGGCCCACTGCCCGGCGATGCCGGCGGCCACGGCCAGCGAGGCGGCGGCGATCGCCGACACGCCGCCCGCCAGACCGTCCATGTTGTCGAGGAAGTTGACGGCGTTGGTGAGTGCCACGATGAAGCACGCACTGATGGCGATCGAGAGCCACGGCCCGCCGACCATCGGGTCGAGCAGATGGAGCGCGCGGAAGCCGCCCGCCCCCGCCACCGCCAGCGCCACCGCCACCTGCACACCGAGCTTGGGCCATGCCGCGATCGCCCGGCGATCATCGCGGAGGCCGAGCGCATGCAGCACGGCTGCGCCGCCGAGGATCCACCAGGCGCCCGCCGAGCTGTTGGCCAGATTTCGCACGGAGTGCCCGAGGCCGCCGACGGGGTCGGACGCCGACTGCGCCGGGTCAAGCAGCGCGTGCGCGGCCAGCACCGCGGCGATCGCGACCGTGACCGTGGCCGTCACCGCGATGCCGCCGATGTTGGGGACGCGCCGAAGCTCCTTGGCGTGCCCGGGCGCCCCGGCGCTGTCGAGCACGCCAGCGCGCAGCCCGACGGCGATCAGGGCCCGCGTGCCGATCGCCGAGGCCACGGCCGCGGTGGCGAAAGCGGTGACCACGGCGACGGCAGGATGCGGCAGGGACGACGGTCCCGCGGCGGAGTCGAACATGGAACCAAGGGTATCCGCGCGGCCGCCCCGGTTCGGGGATACTGCCGCAATGCGATCGATCACCGTCTACTGCTCGTCGAGCGGCGCGCTCGAGCCGCACTTCGCCGAAGGGGCGCGGGACCTCGGCGCGGCGCTCGCGGCCCGGGACATCGGGCTCGTCTACGGCGGCGGATCGATCGGGCTGATGGGCGAGTGCGCCCGCGCGGCGAAGGCTGGCGGCGGTCGGGTGACGGGGATCATCACCCGGAAACTGTTGGACCTTGAGCAGGGATGGACCGGGTGCGACGAGCTGGTTGTCGTGGACACCATGCAGGAGCGGCGGCGGATGCTGATGGACCGTGGCGACGGCTACGTGGTGCTGCCGGGCGGGCTCGGCACCTACGAGGAGTTCTTCGAGGTGCTGGTGGCCCGCCAGCTCGGCGACCACCACAAGCCCATCGCCATCGTCAACCACGACCGCTACTACGACCCGCTGGTGGCGATGATCGAGCATGGCATCGAGCACCGGTTCGTGCGGCCGGCCATCCGCCGGGTGCTGGCCGTGGTGGACACCGGGCACGACGCGCTGAACGCCCTGCTCGGGCACCGACCCGCCGCGCACGATCCGGCGGACTTCCTGCCGATGCACGCGGCCCGCGACGGCCGCACCCACGAGGCTGGCGCGTGAGCGACCGCGTCGGCATCATTGCCGGCCAAGGCATGCTGCCCGTGCTGGTGGCCCGGGGCATGCGCGCGCGGGGCCGGACCATCCACTGCGTGGGGCTGCGGGGCCAGTTCCTCCCGGAGCTCCGCGCCCATTGCGACCGCTTCGACGAGGCCGGCGTGCTGCAGCTTGGGCGCTGGATCCGCCTGTTCCGGAGGCACGGGGTCACCGAGGTCACGATGGTGGGCCGCGTGAGCAAGAAGCGCATGCACGACCCGTGGGCGGTGCTCAAGGCGATCCGAGACCTCCCCGATTGGAGGACCGTCGACCTTTGGTATCGAAAGCTCCGTCACGACCGTCGCAGCGCTACGCTCCTGCGCACCGTGGCCGACGACCTGGCCTCGGCGGGAGTGGTGCTCATCGACTCGACCCGATACATCCCCGACCAGATGGCGACCGAAGGCCCCATGGGACGCGTGCAGCCCGACGCGCGGGCCCTCGCGGACATCACGTTCGGATGGCCGCTCCTCAAGAAGGTGGTCGGGCTCGACATCGGCCAGGCGATCAGCGTGCGCGAGCGCGACGTGATCGCCGTCGAGGCGGTGGAGGGCACGGACGCCATGATCCGCCGCAGCGGCGAACTGTGCCGTGCTCGCGGATGGACGCTCCTCAAGGACGCCCGGCCGGGCCACGACATGCGCGCGGACGTCCCGACGATCGGCGTCCAGACCATCGAAGGCTTGGCCGCGGCTGGCGCCGGCTGCGTTGCGGTGGGGGTAGGACGCGTGATCCTGGTGGACCGTCCCGCAGTGCTGGCGGCCGCGGACCGAGCCGGAATCGCCGTGGTCGGCGTGGCGGACTGACCCCATGGCGGAAGACCGTGGACCGTTCGTGTCGCGTGCGGGCCTGAAGCTGGCGCACGCGCTGGACGCGTTCGAGGTGGCCGTGGATGGCCTGCGCTGCGCAGACTTCGGGTGCAACGTCGGCGGCTTCACCGACTGCATGCTGCAGCGCGGCGCGCGGCACGTGGTGGCCGTGGACACGGGATACGGCGCGCTGGCGTGGAAGCTGCGTTCTGACCCGCGCGTCGAGACCCGCGAGCGCAGCAACGCCCTGCACGCCGAAGCTCCGACGGGCGGCGTCGACCTGGTGACCGTGGACCTGGCGTGGACACCGCAGCGCCTGGCGGTGCCGGCTGCCCTCCGGTGGCTGGCGCCCGGCGGGCGGATCATCACCCTGGTGAAGCCCCACTACGAGTTGCGTGACGGTGAGAAGCAGTGGCTCGAGGGCGGATTCCTGCCGCACGACCGGGTACCCACGGTGGTGGACCGCGTGCGCGCCGACATGCCGACCCTCGGCGCGCGCGTGCTGGCCGACGTGGCCAGCCCGTTAACCGGCGGCAAGACCGCCCGGCGCAAGGGCGTCCCCGGAAACATGGAATGGCTGATGCTGCTGGAACGCCACGACTGAGCGGCACATCGAGGCGGGTGGATTGACGCCGGGGTCCTGCGTCCGCCCCGCTGAGCCGGGCGCGTCAGTCGCGCATCGTCAGCACCACCACCCCGGCGACGATCAGCACCAGCCCCACCACGCGCCGCAGCGACGGCTCCTCGCCGAGGAACACGAAGGCCCCCACCGCCGCCAGCGCGGGGGCAAGCGCAAACGCGATCGGCTTGACCGTGGACACGTCGCCGGCGGATAGCCCCAAGTAGAAGAACGCGATCCCCAACGCTCCCGCGGAGATGCCCGCCCCGAGCACCAGCTTCCACCAGGTGGCGGCGGACGCCGCCGTCCATGCGGCGGGTTCACGGGCCGCCGACACGCCGAGGGGCTCGAGCCACCCCCGCGATGCGGCGAACCACGCCAGCCAGATCACCGGCAACGCGACCGTGGCCCGGACGGCGATCGCCGTCATCGGTCCGACTTCCCCCGACTTCAGAACGCTCTTGGCGCACAACTCGCCGATCGCCCAGAACAGCCCGGCGAGTGCCGCCCAGATCACCGGGGCCATGGCCGGGTCAGGCGGTCGGCTGCTCGAGGCCGCTGGCCTCCCAGTCGATGGTGATCTTCTCCTGGACGATCTCCTCGATGACCACCTCGAAGTCCGAGCGGCCGTTGCGCTCCACCAGTGGGCGAGCACCGTTGATGAGTTCGCCGAGGCGGCGCTGGATCAGGGCGGTCAGCTTGAAGCGGCCACCGAGCTTCTGGACGATCTCGTCGCTCTTCAGGGCGTCAATCACGGGTCGGCTCCGATCGATGCAGGCGTTCCCCAGACGGCCACGCGGGCCGCCACGGCGGATCCCGGATTGTAGCGGTGCCCCGCATCCGCGCACAAGTGGCCGCCGGAAGCGCCAAATGTAGCCTCCGGCACGTGCCCGACCCCCGCCCCGCCCCGTTCCCCGACGCGCTTCGCGTGAAGCGCCCCGAGGACTTCGACCGGGCCTATCGGCTGCGGCGACGCCACGACCTTGGGGCCCTCATCGTCTACGCAGCCCCGAACGGGCTGCCCGCGTGCCGGCTCGGCCTGAGCGTCTCGCGCAAGGTGGGGGGTGCCGTGCAGCGCAATCGCCTCAAGCGAATGCTGCGGGAGGCGTTCCGGCACCTGGCCCCGGAACTTCCCGCGGGGATGGACCTGGTGATCGTGGCGCGTCGCCACGACGAGTGGTCGCCGGAGCGATACGCGCGCGCCCTGGTCGACGCCGCCGAGAAGCTTTCCCGACCGGGTCACGGCACCGGGTCGTGACCGCAACCGCCCCACGGGTTGCACCGCGCGATGCGCGCCGCCGCAAGCCGGAGGCCTCGCCATGCGCCATGGCGCCCGATCGCCTCGACCGCATACGCCGAGCACGACGGCTCGAACCGGCACCAGCCGCGCGTGGCCCACGACAGCCGTCGCTGGTAGACGCGGATCGCGCCGATGCACGCGCGGGCCGCGATGCCGGTGGCCGGCTCACGCATGGCGCACGGGATTGCGGACCCGGCCCACGCCGGCGATCTCCACCTCGACCACGTCTCCATCGGCCAGGAACACTTTCGGCGTGCGGCCGAACCCGACGCCGGACGGCGTTCCCGTCAGGAGCACCGTTCCCGCCAAGAGCGTGGTGCCCCGCGAGAGCTCGGCCACCAGCCGCGCCACGGGATGGATCATCCGCGACGTGGATGCATCCTGCATCACGATGCCGTTGACGCGGGTGACGATGCGCAGGGCCTGCGGATCGGGTACTGCCGACGCCGGCACCATGGCCCCGAGCGGGCAGAACGTGTCGAAGCTCTTCCCGCGGCAGAACTGCCCGCCGCCTCCCTCGCGCTGCCACCACCGGGCCGTGACGTCGTTGGCCGCGGCGTAGCCGGCCACCGCGTCGAGCGCCTGCTCCTCGGGAACGTCGACGCAGTCGCGGCCGATGATCACCGCCAGCTCGCCCTCGAAGTCGACCTGCGGGCCATGGTCATCGCAGATCGAGGGAATCACGATGGTGTCGCCGTCCGCGCACGCGGCCGCCGGATTCTTCATGAAGACCACCGGTCGCTCGGGAGCGGTCCCACCCATCTCGGCGGCATGGTCGGCGTAGTTCTTCCCGATGGCGATGATGGCCGGCGGTCGCTGCTTCATACCGCCGAGGCTACCGCCGCGGAATCAGCGACGGCGGTCCGCTGCACCCTCGCGGAGCTCGCGGAGGCGCTCCGCACGCTCGCGCTCCTGCTCGGCCTGGCGCGCCCGGTAGGCGTCCATGTTGGGCGGCTCGGCGAAGAGCGACGAGACGGGCTGGCCCGATGCGCCGAACGGGCTTGCGGCCCAGTCGGTCTCGATCTGCCGCAGCGCCGCGTCGTACACCATGGCGCGCTGGTCCTCCGGGAGCCGGTTGTAGATCGTCAGCCGCTCGACCAGCGGGATCGACGGATCGCGCATGATGCCCGCAAGCACGTCCTCGACGCTGCGCTCCAACGAGCCGATCATGTCCGCGAGCCGCGCATCGCCCATGCGCGTGCGGAAGTCGGTGTACCGGTTGGTGCGGAAGAACTCGGTGAGGTCTCGGGCGAAGGCCAGCGCCTCGTCGAGCACCTTCTGGCGGCCGAGCAGGTATCCCTCGAGGAATCCGCGACGGAGGATTGCTGCCACGTCGGTGCGGGCCACGTCGGGCACCTGCTCGTACTCGCCGAAGGTCGAGTTGCGGACGAAGACGTCGAGCGGCGCCACGTACTTGTTGTTCGGCACCAGGCCGCCGCGGCCGCAGAGCTCGTCGAGCTGGTCCAGGATGCGCTGCGCCTCCTCGGTCTCGCCGGCGTGGTAGAGCTCGCGGACCGCCTGCGCCATGAAGTTCTCGTAGAAGTCGACGAACGTGTCCGGGCCGCCACCGCGGGTCTCGTAGTGCTTGCGGTACAGGTCGCGGAAGTAGCGGTCGATCACCGGGATCCACCGGCTGTCGTAGAGGCGCGCCGGGTTGTCCTGGGACAGCGGGTCCACGCGCATCAGGCCCGAGTGCGCAAGCGACTGCATCGCTTGGATGCTCGTGCGGTCGTCGTTCAGGATGCGGTAGACGTCCTCGTCGTTGTCGTACCGCTCGGCGCCGACCTCGCTGCCGAGCTTGGTCCAGTAGAAGGCGTGCGCCTGTGGGTGCCGCCAGTCGAACGGGCCGAACTCGCGCGTGTAGCGGGCCATCACCCGCGGGTCCATGTTGTAGACGTCCAGGAGAACCCGCTTGCGCAGCCATGCGGCCAGCCGCACGACCGACGCGCGGCGTTCGGGCTCGGAGAGCACGTCGTCGATGGCCGCGTACATCGGGTCACGGCGCCGGAACTGGTCGTGCAGCCCGAAGATCCGGGCATAGCCAGGCCCGGACTTCACGGCGTTCCAGCGCCCCAGCGCCATCAGGAAGTCACGGTCGAGCTCGAGCCGGAACTCCGGGTCCACCGCGCGGGTCTTGGCGCGGATTGCCTCCACCAGCGACTCGACGCCGGGATCGCGCGCCACCAGTTCCTCCCACGTGTCGGGCGCATCGGCGATGGCATCGAGCCATGCTGCCCGGGCCTCCTGCGACTCGGGCGGCTCGCCCAGCACCAGGTGCCATTCCCGGGCGAGCTCGCGCTTGTAGTGGAAGTGCGCGTCGTCGCTCAGGCCGTCGATCTTGTGGGCGAACCACCAGCCCAGCTCCTTGTACAGGATCAGGTCGTTGGGGTTGTAGCGAATGCCCTGCCCGCGGACGAGGTCGATGCCCGCGTTGACGAGCCGCCACCGCTCCTCCGGCGTCTTCATGGCAACGGAGAGGTTGTACGCCAGGTTGTGACCGTGGAAGGCCCACACCTCGCCGAACCGCGGCTGCAGCTTGGTGATCAGCTCCGCCAGGCGCCGGGCGTCGTAGTACTGCCCCTCCTGGCGCATCTGCTGCAGGCGGATCCACAGGTAGTCGACCACCAGACCACGCAGCGCGCCCACGGCCGAGCCCAGCGCCACGATCGGCGGCGCCCCCTCCACGGACACGTTCGTGTAGCGGAGCTGGCCACGGTCGCTCGCGTCGAGCACCCGGGGGAGCAACGTGCCGGCCGCGGTGACGCCCATGGCGGCGGCCGCTGCGGCGAGGAACTGGACGGTACGGTCGCGCATCGGTCAGCCCTGGCCGCTGTACACGGCGACCTCCTTGCGACGCATGGCGACCCACCCCACCAGGAGCACCGCGCCGGTCCACAGGACACCGATCCCCACCACCGCCGCGGCCAGCGCCGGCACCGGGATCGCGCGCCCCTGCGCGAGCGAGTCGCTTGGGCTGCGCTCGCCGAACGATCGGAAGGCCCACTCCACCGCGGTGGCGATGCCCAAGATGGCGTGCTGGAACCCCTTGGCCAGCCAGCCGAGCTTGTCGTCCACCGACTGGTACTCGAGCGCCTGCGAGAGGAACGGCGCGAGCGAGGCCATCAGGAACACGCCGAATGCCAGAAGCACCGCGATCGGGAAGCTCAGGATCGAGCCGGCCACGACCGCCAGCGCCGACAGGAACGCCAACTTGCACGCGTCCACCAGGAGCGCACGCCCGAGGTTGCGCTCGAAGGTGCTCTCGGTGACCATGACCTCGAGCGAGTCGGGCTGGATGAACACCGTGATCGGGTTCGGGACGGGCTGCTGCGCGGCCTCGTCGAAGCCGGCGTTCCAGATGCGCACCCGGAAGGTGCCGTCGTCGCCGATGAAGCGCGGGTCGATGCGGAACGTGTACGGATCGCCCGGCGTCCACTCGCGCGTTTCCCAGGCGCCCGCGCCCTCGCCGGTGGTGAACTGGAACATGGTGGTGAAGCGCTGGTGCTCGTCGTCGCCGCCGCCGTGCAGTTTGAAACGTAGCGCGATGGGGAGTCCCGCGCGCACCGCTGGGGCCAGCCCGGAGAACGTGAACTCGCGGCTGTCGCCGGGGCCGATGCGGCGCTGCTGGTCGAGGAACTCCTTCTGGCGCTCCGTCGCGAGCGCGCGGCGCACGGCCGCCTCGTCCTGGGTGCCGTTGGCGAGGTCCGCCCGCAGCACGGCGTCGGACTCGATCGCCTGGTCGACCATCTCGCGCAGGCGCTCCGGCGCAAGGATCTCGTAGCTGGGAGCGGTGCCCGAGCGCGCCACCAGCACGCCATTGCGCACGTCGCGCGCGTCCTGCTCATCGAGCGGTGCCTGCGCCGCCAGCACGTGCGCCCCGATGCCCAGGAGGATCATGCCGCCCAGCACCGTCGTGCAGCCGAGCACAAGCGTCCCCACCCACTTGCCGACCATCCAGCCGGCCGGCGAGACCGGCTTGGTGACCACGGACCACACTTGGCGATCGCGCATCTCGAAGGCCGTGGTGGCGCAGCCGAAGAAAAGGACGAACACCGCCGAGAACGCAAAGACCGCGGTGTGGCCCCAGTCCAGGAACCCCGGGATGGCCTGGAAGAGCGGGTCCTGCGGGGTGCGCGACAGCACCAGCACCGGTAGGAGCATCGCCACTGGCAGCGCGAACCCCGGCGCGGCCAGCGAGCGGATCCCTTCGATCACCGTGTTCGAGGCCACGGCCACGACACCGGAGCGGAACGAGAGCAACGCACGCGCCGCCCTCCAGAGGAGTACGAAGAGCAGGAGGGACAGCGCGGACGCCACGGTCCACTGCGCCGCCGAGGGCAGGCCCGCGAACCACAGCCCCGCGGCCAGGGCCAGGACCGGCAGGCCGATCTCTGCCGCCGGCACCAGGATGCCCGACCACGCCACGAGCGCCAGCACCGCAGCGAGGGCCAGCGCCAGCGCGGCCACCTGCGCGGGCGACCGCGCCAGGAACGACGGGAGCCATGGCGGCACCTGCTCCGCGACCAGACGCCAGGCGAGGTCCTCCCGCGACGCCGGCGACATCCGGCCGTCCTCGTCGAACAGATCGATGGGACGACTGATGAGGCGCGGCCCACCGTAGGTGCGGCCGTTGGCCGACACGGTGCGCGCTTCGAGCAGCTGCATTGCGGATGGATCCCGGTCCGCAGCGGACGCCCGGCCAAGCGCAGCCAGGATGCCGGATCGCTGTTGGGCGAGGGACTGCGCGATGGACCACGCTGGCCACGCCGCGGCACCCACCGCGATCACGCAGAGGATCGCGGCCACGAGGCGCGCGCGCGGGCCGCGCAAGCGATCCTCGGCCCACCGGTGCATCCGGCGGAGCAACTCGATCACGGCCGGTCGCCCCCGCCGAGCAGATCATCGATCACGGATCGGTCGACCGACGCGTCGCGGGCGGGTCGCGGGTCCCGCGCGGGCGACGCCGGGGGCGCGGGGGCCGCGGCGGGCGCAGGGGCGGCGTCGGGGGTGGGGGCCACGGCGGGCGTGGGGGCGGTCGTCGACGGCAGTCCCGAATGGACCTCGGGCCCAACCGGCGCGGCGTGCTCCGTTGGTTCGCCCGGGCCACGGTCGGCAAGCGCGTCCAGCACCGAACGGTCGGCACCGGCGGGCGCGGGCGCGACGACATCGGCAGCCGCCACCGGCGCGTCGGCGGCGACGAGCGAACCGATCAGCCCCTCGCCCTCGGCGCCGTCGCCGCGCAGGAAGGCGGCGGTCGGACCTCCGGCGCGTGCGCCGCTGGTCTGGGCCTGGTCGGAGCGGGCTGCCTCGACGATGCTCATGAAGAGGTCCTCGAGGCGCTGCCTCGGCGACGCGACGCGCTCCACGTGCACCCCGGCCTGCGACTCCAGCAGGGAGCACACGCGCTCCGCCGTGCGAGCATCGAGGTGCGGCACGGTGATCACGGTGCGGCCGGAATCCTCGAGCAGCTGGTCCACGGTGCCCTCGCTGCGGATGCGGCCTCCGTAGAGGATCACCATGCGGTCGCAGACGTCCTGGACGTCGTCGAGCTGGTGGCTCGACAGCAGGATGGTCTTCCCGCGTCGTCCGAGGTCGAGCAGGAGGTCCTTGACCTGGCGGGTGCCCAGCGGGTCGAGGCCCGAGGTTGGCTCGTCGAGGATGAGGAGGTCGGGGTCGTTGATGAGCGACTGCGCGATGCCCAGTCGCCGCGCCATGCCCTTGGAGAACTCCCCCACGGGGCGGTGCGCCGCGTGCGACAGCCCCACCATCTCCAGGAGCTCGGCCGTGCGCCGACGCCGGACGTCACGGCCCAGGCCGAACAGCCTGCCGTAGAAGTCGAGGGTTTCCTGCGGCGTCAGGAACCGGTACATGTACGTCTCTTCCGGCAGGTAGCCGATGCGACGCTTGACCTCGACGTCCGTGGGATCCTTGCCGAAGACCGAGAGCAGGCCCCGCGACCGGCGCAGGAGCCCGAGGATCATCTTGATGGTGGTGCTCTTGCCGCTGCCGTTGGGGCCCAGCAGTCCGAAGATCTCGTCGCGCTCGATCGAGAACGAGATGCCGTCGACCGCCACGGCCTTCTGCCTCAGCCAGAAGTCGGCGAAGACCTTCGTCAGGCCCTCGGCGCGAACCACGGCATCGTCTGCGGCACTCGGCATGTCAGGCTCCCCGGCCGCTCATTCGCGGCCGAACCCCTTCTCAGCGGAACGGTCGAGGCGTCGGCCAGGGGCATCGATCATGATCTGCCGACTGCCGAGCTGGAAGTTGCCGGGCATCATCGACATCGCCGCCTCACGCTTGCGGCGCTCGACCTCCTCGCGGCGCCGCGCCTGCATGACCTCCGGAGAGCTCTCGATGCCGATGCGCACCGGACCGCCCTCGGCGGGGGCGCTCATCACCTCGGCGGTGGGCGATGCCAGGACGTCGCGCAGGGCGTCGAGCCAGAGCTTGCGCACCAGCTGCTGCGGGTTCTCCCGGAAGCTGGGGGCCAGGCCCGCGATCCGCCCGACCTCCTTGCCGAGGGTGGCCCGGACCGTGGCGCGATACGCCTGGGCACGGGCGATGATCGCCGACGTCTGGCCCACGCTGCCGGACCCCTCGAATCGGGCGCCGATCTCGGCCATCACCTGGTCGGCCGCGGACATGTCGCCGGCCCCAAGGGCCAGCTCGTAGCGCTGGATGAGGTCCGTGATCTCAGCGTGGTCCGGACCGGCCATGCCGACCAGGACGGAGTTCGATTCCTGCTGCGCGCGGGCCAGCGCGAGCTTGGCGTTCTCGCGCGCCTCCTGCACCCGACCGAACACGTTGCGGATCGCCAGCGGCGCGATCTTCTCGGGAATGGTCACCGACGCCAGGCGGACGCCGGCCTGCATCGCGTCGAGCTGCGACTGCGCCTTGAGGCGTAGCGACTGCTCGGGCCCGTCCCGGCTCTCCAGAAGTTCCTGCAGCGTGTACTCGGCGGCCACCTGCACCATCGCGCAGGCCAGTGCCTTGGAGACCACGCGGCGCAGGGCCTCGGGCCGGAACTCGTCGAGCGTGCGGACGGCATCGTCGATCGTGAACTCCGCCGCGATGCGCACGTGGGCCAGGTCGCCATCGGCAGTGACGAGCGAGCCATCGACGCCCGGACGGACCGGATCGTCCGGAAGCGCGGCGGCGGTGGCGGCCTCGAGCGTGGCGTTGCCGTCCTTGAAGCGGGGCCAGAACTCCGTGTTCAGCTGCACCGCGTCCTTCTGCGGAAGGCTGACGATCTCGCCCACCGGGTACGGCCAAAAGGGCTGGAGGCCGGGGGTGACCGCTTCCTCGCCCGGCGCGCCGACGATCCGGCCGAACACCGTCTTGACGCCGGTCTGGCCCTCCTGCACGGTCTGGAACCCGCTGAGCAGAAACACGGCCACCAACGCGACGATCGCCAGTTGCAGCACGCGGTAGCTGAGCCGGAGCGCCTCGGCGAGCGACTGGTTGGCCGGGTCCATCGCCTGGCGCATCGCCGCCTCGGCGCCGACGGCGCCGGGGACGCTGAACTGCGCGCTCGCGCCGCGGCGCGGGGCGTCGCTGCCGTCCTCGGGGATGGGGGGCTTCTCGTCGGTCATGGGTGGGGCGTTCGGCTCACTTGCGGGGCGCGGGCGACGCGGAACGCGCGCCCGGCTGCGGGATTCCCTTGGCGTCCACCGGTGCGTCGAGGTCCATCAGGTGGAACGGCGCCCGAGAGGTGTCGGTGATGTACGTCGTGCTCTGCGAGAGCGACGCCCGGAGCGTGTCGAGCCACGTGAGGAAGATGGCGAGCTCCGCCTCCTCGCGCATCTGCAGGTAGTAGCGCGTCGCTTCCTCGTTGCCCTTGGCCTCGATGCGCGCCGCCCACTGGTCCGCGAAGTTCATGATGATGTCGGCCTGGCTCTTCGCCTGGCTCTTGATCGCCTCGGCGGCGCTGTTGCCCTTGGCCTCCTCGAGGTTGGCGAGCGTCTCCTGCACCGCGGCCATCCGTCGCAGCACGGCCACGCTGGTCTTGCTGGGGAGCACCACCTGGCTGATTCCAACGCTGACCGGCATGGTGCCGGGGATGCGCGTGCGGCGCAGGTCCTCAAGGATCGCCTGCTCGGCATCGGCCAGCTTGCTGCCCTGCCCCACCAACTCGCCGAACGCAAAGCCGCCGATGCCGCGCAAGGCGCCCTGCAGCTGCAGCTCCAGGTCCTTCGCCGCGCCGTCGATCGACGCGTAGCTGGTGAAGAAGCGCAGCGTGGCGTCCGCATCGGTATCCACGCGCCAGGTCATGAAGGCCTGCACGAGCACCTGCTGGCCGTCGCGCGTCAGCACAGTCTCCAGCGGGCTCTCGATGAGCTGCTGGCGCGTGTCGAGCCGCGTGACCTGGTCCACGAAGAACGGGGCCTTGAGGTGAAGGCCCGGTTCCGACACCACGCCCGCCGGCTTGCCGAACCGGGTGACCACCGCCACCTCATGGAAGCTCACGGTGTACGTGGTGTTGTAGAGGACGAGGACGGCCACGATCAACGCGCCGACGACGATGCCGATGCTTCGGTTCATCACTGGTTCCCGCCTGCGGGCGCGGGCTCCTTCCTGTCGAGGTAGTCGGCCAGATTGAGGCCGCTCTCCGCCTGCTTCATCACGATGTCGAGGTCGGTTCGGTCCGCGACCGACTCGCCGAGCACGTACTTCACGCGCACGCCCGCGAGCGCCCGGCCCAGCACCTGCATGGTGCGGAACTGCTTGTAGAGCTCGGGCGCGGCCCGGTAGGACGGCGCCTGTCCGAGCACCGCGGCGGCGTCGCCGGCGGCGCCCATCACGATCTGCCAGCGTCGCGCCCGCGCCGCGGAGATCAGTCCAGAAGCCGCGCCGCGGCTCTCCATGATCATGCGCTCGGCGTCTTGGCGCGCGGCGATCGCCTCGGGGGATCCTTCCCCGTGCGCACGCTCGGCCGCATCCACGGCCCGGACGGCCGCGGCCACCTCGGCGGCGGCCTCCGGCGACCCAGCCAGCGCGGCGGAGCCCGCACGCGACATGCGCTCGGCCTCCTCGCGGACCTTCCGGGCGTTCTGCACGTCGATCGAGATCTCCTCGAACATGCCCGAGCCCTCGCCGACCGGCGGCCGAAGCACGGGCACCTGCACGGCCACCACCTCGACACCCGCCGAGATGCGGTCGAAGGCGGCCTGGATGCGCTCGCGGAGCGCGCGGCCGAGCGAGTCGCCACGCGGCGAGAGCACCGCGTCCATCGGCTGGGTCGCCAAGTGGCTGGTGACCTCGCGCATCGCCACGTCGCGAAGCAGGCGCTCGCGCACGTCCATGCCGGCCCGGCGGTACCGCGCGTCGGAGGCGAACGCCATCCAGTCCAGCAGGCCACCGGGGGCGACCCGGTAGTTCATGACGATGTCGGCGTCCACCAGCGCAAATCGCTGCGCCACCACCTGCGCCGTCGGATCCTCGGGCGCGGCGGCGCCGTCGCCGAGGTCATCCTCGACGACACCGGGCACGGTGGGGGCCGCCACCAGGTACGGGAAACGGTCCGGATCTCGGTTCTGGTCGCCGTCCCAGGCATTCACCGCCCCGATGCGCATGGGCTTGGGCCCGAGCACCAGCGAGCGGATCCGCGCCACGTCGTGCACGGACGCCGTCTCGATCGGCCACGGCCACTTCAGCATCACCGTGCCTTCGTAGACGTCGCCGACCATCGCCCCGCCGCGCAGTCGCACGGCCTGCTGCCCGGGTGGGACCACCACGATGCACGAGAGCGCCACCAGCACCACGGTGCCCAACGCCACCAGCCAGACGACGCTGCGCAGCAGCAGCTGGTAGCCCCAGCTCGAGGTGATGTCGAAGCCGAACTGGTAGTTGACGGCCTCGTTGATCGAACGGACGATCGAATCCGGCGCCGCCACCAAGCTGAGCACGCGCGAGTCGAACGCCGCCCGGGGCGCCTCGCCGGCGCGGCGCGGGCGGTACAGCGCGAGGATGAAGTTCAGCACCACTTCGGCGGCCAAGGCCACCTCGCCGATGCCGATCGCCTGCACGACCCCGCGCAGCACGGCCACCTGCCCAAAAGCATCCGCCACCAGGCCGACGGCCACGGCCAGGAGCGCAAGCGACGACGCCACGGTCATGCACGCCCCGGCGCGCAGGTTCTGCCATGCCGGCTGCTTGGCCATTCCCGCAGCGAAGCGTGCGAAGATGAACGTGACGAGCGCCAGGGCCACGCCGACCGCCATCTGCCACCCGGCGGCGCCACCCGCGGAGAACTCCGGCGGCGGCTCGATTCCCGCGGCCGGCGCCGCGTCCGACGACACGGCGGCCATGTAGCGCAGCGTCCACGTCCCGGCCAGCGCCAGGGCCGCGGCGATGCCCAGGCTGCCCACCGGAAGGAGGATGCGATTCATCCACCCAAGCCGGCGCGCGGCCACCATGGCGTCCGCGGCACGTTCGGAATCGAACACGGTCGTCGCGCCCCGCCCGGACGCGAGTTCCTCGGCTTCCATGGCCTCGAGCGCCGCGAGCCGCTGCTGGTGCGACACGATCGCCAACAGCGCCCATGCGCCCACCCCCACGAAGGGAAGGATTGCGGCGTGCACCATGGCCGTGCTGCCGACGGCGCGCCCCATCACGAGGAGCAGCAGCCCCACGGCCAACAGCAGCACGATGCCCAAGCCAGCCACGCGGGTGGCTTGCTGGAACGCATATTGGTCGGTTCGGGGGGTCGGCATCGGGAAACGCGGCGCGGGGGGTCAGGGTACTGTATCCCTGCCCCGTCGGGCCGTCCCGCGGCCCCTTCCCGCCATGGACTTCCTCGCGCAGCTCTGGGCGATCGCCCGCAACACCGCCCTTGAGTGCCTCCGCCAGCCGGTGGTTCCGGCGGTGCTGCTGGCCGGGAGCCTGTTGGTCGTCATGAGCATCCCGTTCTCGGGATTCACGCTCATGGACGACCAGCGGATGTTCGTGGACATCGCGCTGAGCACGGTGTTCGTGTCGGGCACGCTGCTGGCCGCGTTCCTCGCCACCAGCGCCCTGAGCCGGGAGATCGAGCAGCGCACCGCGCTCACCGTCGTCTCCAAGCCAGTCTCGCGCCCGGCCTTCGTGTGGGGGAAGTTCCTCGGTGTGGCGGCGGCACTGACCGCGGCGACGGCGTTCCTGGTGCTGGTCTTCATGCTGGTCGAGATGCATGGCACCATGCAGACGGTGCGGACGCCCTGGCACCAGCCCGTACTCACCATCGGCCTCACCGCGCTCGGCGGGGCGATCGCGGCCGCCGTGTGGTGCAACTTCCTCTACGGATGGAACTTTCCGGCCTCCACCGTCGGCTTCGGCGTGCCGCTGCTGGCGCTGGCGTACGCGCTCTGCCTGCTCTTCGGCAAGGACTGGACCCCGGTGCCTCCGTCGGTGCAGTTCGAAGCCGACATGTGGGTGGCCGCCTTCCTGATGTGGGGCGGGCTGATGGTGCTGGCCGGGATCGCCGTGGCCGCCTCCACGCGGTTCGGGCAGGTGGTGACCCTGGGGATCACCTTCGGGGCATTCCTGCTGGGGCTCATGAGCGACTGGCTAGTGGGGCGACCGCTGCGCGACACGACCGCCATGCTGGAACGGCTGGCCGCCGAGGGAACTCCCGCCGCGGCGCTCGACCCGGCATCGCTGCAGTGGTGGGGACTGAAGGCCGCCTACGCGGCGATCCCGAACTTCCAGGTGTTCTGGCTGTCGGACGCGATCCAGCAGGGCCGCCCGATCGGCATCGACTACGTGCTCCCCTCCGCGGCCTACGCCGTGGCGATGGTCGTGGCGGCGCTCTCGATGGCCGTGCTCCTCTTCCAGCGCCGCGACGTGGGCTGACCGAACGTCCCGACCGGACGGGCCGCGAACGGATGCGCCGTCAGCGCTGCTGCGCGCGACGCAGGTCGACCAGGCGCTTACGCGCGTCCTTCAGCATCTTCTCCAGGCGCTCGCGATCGATGCCCTTGCTGTCGGTGCACGGCTTGCAACGGCGCTCCCACTGCAGGATGCGCTCGATGGTGCGGATCTCGGCGCTGGTCTGCTCAATGGGATCGGACTTGGGCGCGCCCTGCAGGATGTTGATCTGCAGGTCGATGTCCTTCTCGCAATCCTCGAAGAGCTTCTTCCAGTTGCCGGCGAGCTTGCGGCCGTACGGCTGCTTCTCGCCCGGATTGACGGGCTCGTACCACTCGTCGAGCCCCAGCAGCTTGCCGAGCTCGTCCTCGGTGTCGGCCGTGCCCTTGCTGAAGCCCGAGTCGAGCGCGGTGCTCGCCGTGAAGACCAAGTTGTCCTTCTCGTCGGACAGCACCACCTCGCCCGGCTGGCCGGTGACCTTGTCGTGCCACGTCACCTTGCCCGTGACGGGATCCTTGGTGTAGGTGAGCACGTCCTTCGCCAGCACCATGGCGTCGAACACCATGCGCGGCCGCCCATTCTTCTCGATCACGGAGCCGATCTCGTCCTTGAAGGCGTCGAGCTGCGGGCCGTACACGGTGTTGGCGCCAGCAATCATGGTGGAGGCGCCGAGCGAACCCACCGTCCGGAAGTAGATCTCGTCGCAGTGCATCGAGGTGCACGCCGCGGCGGAGATCGCCTCGCGCACCCACGCCACCACGCGGTGCCGCTTGCGGATCTCGCCGAGCGAGGCGCTGATCTCGAAGATCTCCGTCACCAGGCCGCCGGGGCTGTCGATGTCGAGGACGATGATCTGACCCGGTCCCCACTTGTCGGCCTCCGCGGCGATCGCGTCCATCTCCTCGTTGCGGGCGGTCTGCCCGACCGGCCCGACCCAGGGGAGCACGAACACCGGCGTCTTGTCGGAGACCCGGTACCCGTTCTCGTCGAGGGGCCAGCCCTCCTTGTCGGTCTTGCCGGAAGTCGTGCCGCGCGGCGACTTGGAGGCCGGGCCGGTGCCCTTGGATCCGCCGCCGAGGGTGGAGCTGCCGCCCTTGTCCTTGGTCGGCGCGGGATCCACGGCGTCGGCCGGCCCCAACGTCTTCATGGAGACGATGCTGGACGCGAACATGGGCCGCTGCGAGGTCTTGCCGTCGACGGTGACCTCCACCGTGACGATCCCCTTCTGCGCGTCGATCTTGCGGACGATGCCCTGCACGGTGCGCGTGGTGAGCTGATCCTTGAACGAGAGCTCCACGCGATCGCCCACGCTTCCCCACCACGTGCCGGAAGCGAGCTTGACCTGCTGCTGGCCGGAGGTCTGCGCGATGGCCGGAGCGGCCGGCACGAGGCCCAGGGCGAGCGAGATGACGAGGGCAGCGCGGGTGGTCATGGGGGTGTTTGGGGAATGGGGTGGCGGGAGTGCGGGACGGACCCGCGCGAAAGCGATACGGACGCGCGCCGGGCGCGGTTCAACGGCCGGGGCCGGGACCCATTGGGCCGCGACCGCCGCCGCCGCCACCGCCGCCGGAACCGCCGGAATTGCGACGCTGGCGCTGGTAGTCCTTGATCTGCTCGTTCAACTGCTCGAGGATCACCGCCATTTGCGCATCGGTGAGCCCGAAACGCCATTCCAGCGTGCGCGCCAGCGGCGGGTACTGCTTGGCCATCGAGCGGATCTTCTCCAGGAGCTGCTTGCGCTTGGGCAGGTCCCGCCCGTCCTCCATCGGCTCGCGGAAGTCGTCGAGCATCTTCTTGCACTCGTCGTAACGCTTGCGCCACAGCGCGGAGTAGTCGCCGAAGATCTTCTCGCCAGTGGCCACCTGCTCGTACTCGGGATAGCCCAACAGCGCCATGAGATCGTCCATGTCGTTGGCGATGCCGTCGGCCAGGCCGGTCTCCTCAGCGACCTTCGCGTTGAAGCGCGCAGACTGGTCCATCGACTGATCGACCACGTACCAGTCGCCGCCCGTGTCGTTGCGCCACCGGGTGGAGCGGCCGTCGATGTCGCAGCTGAGCACCCGGTCCGGGCGTACCAGCGCGTCGGTGAGCGAGTTCTCGTGGCCGCCGAGTTCCAGCACACCCTTGGCGATGCCGGTCCAGGCACCGAACATCTTGGCGCGGATGTCGGCGTCGTTGCCGCCGCCGAGCGAGCCGACGATGTCGAGCCCGGCGATGCGGCTGTCGGGGGACACGTACATGTACGGCCACGCCAAGGCGAACAGGCTGGCGACGCCGCGGGCTTCCTGCACGTAGGCGACGGCGGGATAGTCACCCAGCTCGGTGCGCAGTTGCAGCGCCAAGTCGCGGTACTCGGTCAGGCCGCTCGCCAGGCGCCGCGGGTCGATCTTGTCGTCCTTCATCTGCGCCCGGACGGCCTCCATGTACTTGTCCGGGTTTCGGTCGTCGCCGGAGTTGATCCGGAACACCAGGATGTCGGGCTTCTGCTCGCGAACGTCCGCGATGACCTTCTCGTAGATCCCTGGCTTCCCGTTGATCTCGCCGTGGATGTCGGTGCCCATCTGTCCCTCGATCGGGATCACGTACACCTTGGGCGGCGCGGAGAGGCGCATGTCGGCCGCGTAGGGACTCTTGCCCTTGCGGTCGACGCCGGTCCGCGCGAGGCTGAACGGCTTGGCAGGCTTGGCGGGTTCCGTCGGTGCGGCAGGCTCGGTGGCCGCAGGCGCGTCTACCGACTGGAGATCGGTCTCGGTTGGGGCTGGAGCGTCGTCGGACTGCGCCAGGAGCGCCAGCGCCGCGACGGCGGCAACGAGGATCTGCGGCATGACCATGCCCGGATTCTAGCGGTCCGCTGCCTCTGCGCCCAACGGCCCCCCGGGGGCCGCAAGGGCGCGGAGCGCGTGCTGCCGGTCGGCGAACTCCAGGTTGAGCTGCCGGTCGTACATCGCGTCCAGGATGGCCTTGAAGCGTGGCCCAGGAGGCAGCCCCGCCGCGACGAGGTCGTCGCCATCGACGAATGGCGGCGGCGCCACGCCCTCGGCCACCAGTTCGGGAAGGTCCCGTGCCACGTCCTCCGCCACCGGCTGCCCTTCGGCACCGAGCAGGGCCAGCGCCGCACCGAACCCGGC
>JBJOIF010000180.1:0-4701 GCA_046047335.1 Planctomycetota bacterium
GTCCTTGCCGACGCGCGTGACCGTCTGCCACATCGGCGTCCGCTGCTTTCGGATCGGGCAGAAGTACGAATAGTCCATCTCGATGATCGTGCCGTCGGGCGACAGGCGCCCGGTGCCGGTCATCATGGCCGTGCCGTACGAGTCGACCCACGCCGCCTGGAACTCGCCAGCGCCGTTGTCGTAGCCCATGAGGCAATATCCCTCGAAGGGTCCCATGCCGGGAATCTCGGAGAAGTACCGCGTTTCCGTGAAGCGACCACCGAGCATCGAGGTCACGGTGTAGCGCGCATCGACCTTGGTGGCGGCGGCTCCGGGCGACATCCAGGACTCCGAGGTGCCCTTCCACTCGCCGAGACCGTCCATGAGCCATGCATGCCTGGCCCCGGGCGTGGCCGCCGCCTGCGCGGCCTCCATCATCTGGGCGTCGGTCATGGTCGCCGTGCGAGGAGCACAGGCTGCGACTGAAAGAGCGAAGAGGACGAGGGCCGGGACAACAAATCGTGCGTGCATAGTGTGGAGGCTACCGCCCCTCCGGGAGCGGATCCCTTCGGCTCCACCCCTACGCATCGGCGCATCACGCCTCCGCCCACGTGGCGCCGCGCCCCGTGCTCACCTCGAGCGGGACGCGCAGGTCCATCGCGTGCGCCATCCGGTCGCGGACGAATGCGTCGAGCGCCTCGGCCTGCGCGGACGGCACCTCGAAGACCAGTTCGTCGTGGATCTGGAGCAGCATGCGAGCGCCGGGCACGGCGGCCGCCAGGTCGCGGTGGATGGCGAGCATCGCCAGCTTGATGAGGTCCGCGGCACTGCCCTGCACCACCGTGTTGATGGCGATGCGCTCGCCCAGGGCACGTTCGGCCGGGTTGCGGCTCTCCACCTGGGGTACCGCGCGGCGGCGCCCCAGGATGGTGGCCACGTGCCCGTGCTCGCGCGCCTCTCGGACGCAGCGCTGAAGGAACGCATCGATCCCGGCAAACCGTCGCTTGTAGTCTTCGATGATCCGGCGCGCCCGCTCGTTGGTCGTGCCGCTGCCGAGCCGCCTTGCCAGTCCCCACGGCGTGATGCCGTAGATGATGCCGAAGTTCACCATCTTGGCGGCGCTTCGTTGCTCGTCGGTGACCTGGGCCAGGGGCACGTCGCAGACCTCGGCAGCGACCGCACGGTGGATGTCGGCGCCGGACTCGAAGGCGGCGATCAGCGATGGATCGCCCGAGAGGTGCGCCAGCACGCGGAGCTCAATCTGGGAATAGTCCGCGGAGAGGAGCACGTGGCCGGGATCCGCCACGAAGGCGCGCCGGATGTCCCGGCCCACGTCGGTGCGGATCGGGATGTTCTGCAGGTTCGGATCGCTCGAACTCAGGCGCCCGGTCGCGGTGACGGTCTGGTGGAAGCTCGCGTGGATGCGGCCCGTGCGCGGGTCAATCGCCTCGCGAAGCGCCACGAGGTAGGTGCCGACCAGCTTGGACAGCTGTCGGTACTCGAGGATCCTGGCCGGGATCGGCGAGTCCACCTCCGGGTCCATGGCCAGCCGCTCCAGCACCTCGACGTCGGTGGAGGCGCCGGTCTTGGTCCGCTTGACGACCTTGATGCCAAGCCCGGGCCGCGCCGCGTCCGGGGCGTTGAAGAGCACCTCAGCCAGCTGCTTGGGGCTGTCGACGTTGAAGGGGTGCGGCGCCGCGGCCTCGATGTCGGCCTTGTGCTGTGCGATGCGGACTTCCAGGGCGCGACGCTGGCGCTCGAGTTCGTCGGCGTCCACCCGGATGCCGTTGAACTCCATCTCCGCCAAGACCGCAACCAGCGGCACCTCGACCTCCCGATACAGGCGCCCGAGGCCCATGGCATCGAGCCGCGCCTCGAGGGCCTGGGCGAGCCGGAGCGCGACGTCCGCGTCCTCGGCGGCGTACGGAACGGCCAGCGCCAGGTCCACCTCGTCGAATCGGCGCTGATGGCGCCCCGCGCCGATCAGTTCGGAGATGGGGATCGGGCGCACCCCGAGCTCGGCCTCGGCAAGAGCATCCATCCGGTGCGTACCGCGCGTGGCGTCGACCACGTAGCTCGCCACCATGCTGTCGCCCGCGAGGCCGCGGACCGTGATGCCTGCGGCGCGCAGCGCCACGAGGTCGAACTTGGCGTTGTGCGCCGTCTTCGGCACAGCCGGATCCTCGAGGATCGTTCGCAGGAGCGGTCCGGCCGCGGCCAGGTCCAAGTGCGCCTCGGGCGTGGGGGACCGCAGCGGCACGTACACGGCCTGTCCGGGCCGGAACGACATGCTCACGCCGCACAGATCCGCCGACACCGGCGACAGCGAACTCGTCTCGACGTCGAACGCCAGTCGGGCTCCGGAGGCCGCGGCTGCGCGTGCCTCGCCGATCCACGATTCCAAGGCCGCGCGATCGGTGATCGCCCGGTAGTCGCCCCGAGCGAAGGCCTGCATCGCCGGCCCGTCAACGGCGGGCGCCACGAACTCCTCCTGCGGCGGAGGATTGAACAGGCCGAACTCCTCGGGCGCCTCGGCCGGCGCGGGACGGGCCGGGCGGGCGGCCTCGGCTGCCCGGGCGCGTGACGCGCCCTCCGGCCGGGCGGCGATGCCAAGCCAGGAACGCAGGTCCTGCTGGTGCCGATTGAAGCCGAGCCGATGCAGTGCATCGAGCAACGGGCCGCCGTCGACGCGCGACGGATCGACGCGGGCGTCGTCGAGTTCGAACGCCACGTCGACGTCGTCCTTGAGCGCCACCAGCGAGCGCGAGAGCGGCAGCACGTCCCGCTGCGCCGCGATCGCCTCTCCGGTCTTGCCCTTCACGCGGTCGAGGTTGGCCAGGAGGGCATCGAGCGTGCCATGCTCGGTGATCAGCTTGGCGGCGGTCTTGGTGCCGATGCCTCGGACGCCGGGAACGTTGTCGACCGGGTCGCCCATCAGGGCCAGCATGTCCACCACCTGCTCCGGCCGGACGCCCTTGGACTCAAAGAGCTGCTCCACGCCGAGCAGCGTGTCGGTTTGCGGATCGAAGAGATGGACCATCGGATCCACCAGCTGGCCGAGGTCCTTGTCCCGGCTGACGATGCGTATCTCGAGGTCCGGCCGCTCGCGCCGGAGCCGGCGCACCACCGTGGCGATGGTGTCGTCGGCCTCGACGCCCTCGACAGCAAGCACCGGAACGCGCATCTGCCCCAACAGCGACACGCACCGCTCCACCTGCGGGTGAAGGTCCTCGGGAGGTGGCTTGCGGTTCGCCTTGTACTGCGGGTAGATCCGGGAGCGGAACGTGCCCTGGTCGCCGGAGGCATCGATCACCACCGCCAGGTAGTCGGGACGGTCCTCCCGGAGGACCTTGAGGATCATCCCCAGGAACCCGAACGTCATGTTGGTGGGCTCGCCCGTCACCGGGCTCTTCATCCCCGGCCGAATGGCGTGGTAGGCGCGGAAGAACTGCGCGTGGCCGTCGACGAGGTAGAGCGTGGGCATCGGTCAGCCCTCGCCGTGGAGGGCGGCCAAGCGCGACGCACACGCTGGCCCGGGCTGAGTGCCGCGCCGCGCCATCACCGTGTGAGCGACGTCCATGAACTTGCGAAGGATGAACCGGCGCTCGCCGTCGTCGGTCACCCACGCGAAGCGGGCCACCGCGCCCGAGATGGCCGAGGCCGCGGCCCACATCACGCCCGTGCCGATCGATGATCCGGTCATGATGCGCGTCCCGATCGCGAGCTTGGCGTGGTCGCCCACGATGCACCCCATGAACTGACGTCCGGTGCGCTCGAGGCCCGACTCCGGCCGCAGGCGCATCGCCACCTCGCCGTAGGTGTTCAGGAGGTTCGAGTTGACGGTACCGGCACCCAGGTTCACCCACTCGCCGAGCAGCGCGTCGCCGAGGTGGCCATCATGGGCCTTGTTGGCGAACGCCTGGAAGATCACCGATCCCACCTCGCCGGCGATGCGACACTGCGGACCGAATGCCGAACGCGGCTTGATGAGCGTGCGCTCAGCCACGATGCACCGCTCCCCGATGAACGCGGGGCCATGGATGACGGCCCCGTGACGGACTTCGGCGGCCGGCCCCACCACGACGTCGCCCGCCGTGGTGTCGAACACCACGCCGATGCCAAGCCGTGCCGTGGGATGGACGTGGACCGCACCGCTCCCGACCATGGTCCCGGCGGCCGGCGCCACAACCGTGCCCCAACCGGCCACCACGACGGACGCGTCGCCATGAATCGCATCGGTGAAGCGACGGTCATGCAGGAGGTGCCACGGCCGCGACCACAGGTGCGCATCGCCCAGCACGCGACCGGGGAGCCCGGCGAGCACCGGGACCGGATCGGCGCCCGCCCGGATGGCCGACACGAGGGACTCGAGTGCCGCTCCAGACAGCCGCGCCGCGACGATGCCGCCCTCGGCGGAGCGAAGCACGCCTCCCTCGGGCACCTCAAGCACGTGCTCCGCGATCCATCGGGCGCCCGCGTGCAGCCGCCCATTCACGAGCACGGCACCATCGATGCCGACGTTCGCGGGAACCCCGGCGCGTTCGGACGCGAGCTCCGCGTGGGCATCCGGAACCACCACCCCCTGCACCGCGCCCAGCAGCCGGCAGCGTTCCAGGACCGACAGGCCTCCGGAGCGCTGCTCGAAGCTCGCGCGGAGGTCAGAGAGCGGTCCCAGGTCGCCCTGGCCATCGTCAAAGGGCACCAGCACACGGTCCATGGGTC
>JBJOIF010000181.1:0-4697 GCA_046047335.1 Planctomycetota bacterium
AGAGATCGCAGTCCGTGACGGCGCCCGCATTGCCGACGAGGCTGATGACAGTCCGCTCGCCGTACGCGGCATGACGGTGTCCTACGGCGACAAGGCAGCCGTATTTTCGGTCGACTTCACCGCTCCGCAAGGCAGCATGGTTGCAATCGTCGGCCCGAACGGTGCCGGCAAGTCGACGCTGCTCAAGGCGGCGCTCGGCATCGTGCCATCGGTGTCCGGCACGGTGACCGTATTCGGTCAGCCGCTTGCCCGAATGCGCGACCGGATCGCCTATGTCCCGCAACGCGCCAGCGTCGACTGGGATTTCCCGACGCGCGTCATCGACGTCGTGATGATGGGTCTCTTCCGCGAACTCGGTCTCCTCGGCATCGTGCGCCAGGGCCACCGCGACAGGGCGATGGCATGTCTCGAGCGCGTTGGCATGGTCGAGTTCGCGGCACGCCAGATCGGCCAGCTTTCGGGCGGCCAGCAGCAGCGCGTATTCCTTGCCCGTGCCCTCGCCCAGAATGCCGACCTCTACCTTCTCGACGAGCCGTTCGCCGGCGTCGACGCTGCCACTGAGCGCGCGATCATCGACGTCCTGAAGTCGCTGAAGGAGGACGCCCGCACGGTCGTCGCCGTGCACCACGACCTGACGACGGTGGCCGACTACTTCGACCGCATCCTCATGATCAACGTGCGGCGGATCGCCGAGGGCCCTGTCGCGACGACATTCACGGCAGAAAACCTGCAGGCCACATACGGCGGCAGGCTCGCCACCGCACAGATCGAGCAGCTTCGTCTGCCGGGCGCGTGAGGTTTCGATGCGGGACTTTCTCTCCGCGCTTTTCCTGCAGTCAGGCTACAACGCGGCACTCGTCACCATCGGTGCGGCACTGCTCGGCATGGCCGCCGGTGCGGCCGGCACGTTCCTCTTTCTCAGGAAGCGGGCCCTCGTCAGTGACGCCGTGGCGCACGCGACCTTGCCGGGCGTCGGGCTGGCATTCATCCTGATGGTGGCGTTCGGCGGCGACGGCCGTAACCTGCCGGGCCTTCTCATTGGCTCGGCAGTCACCGCGACGCTCGGTCTTCTCGCCGTCGAATGGATCACGCGGACGACGCGTCTCGCGGAGGATGCCGCGATCGGCGCCGTGCTGTCGGTGTTCTTCGGAATTGGGATCGTGCTGCTGACCGTGATCCAGACGATGTCGGCCGGACGGCAGGCAGGGCTCGAGACATTCCTGCTCGGCGCCACCGCGGGCATGCTGTTCTCGGATGCCGTCCTGATCGCCATCGGCGGCGCAGCGGCGATCGCCATCGTCTACGTCATGCGGCGTCCGATGTCGGCGGTTTCGTTCGATCCGGAATTCGCGGCGGCCTATGGCTACGACGTCCGCAGGATAGACCTCGCCATGATGGGCCTCGTCATGGCGGTGACGGTCATCGGCCTGAAGATCGTCGGTCTTATCCTGATCGTTGCCATGCTGATCATTCCGGCGGTGACCGCGCGCTTCTGGAGCGACCGCACGGATCGTGTGCTGGTGGCGAGCGGCATCATCGGCGCCGTCTCGGGCTACGTCGGTGCCGCGCTCTCCGCCTCCGCGCCGTCGCTTCCGACCGGGCCGATCGTCGTCCTCGTTGCAGCCGGTCTGTTTGCGGTTTCGCTGTTCGCGGCACCGGGCCGCGGCCTTGTCGCCGCGCTCCTGCACCACCGCCGCTTCCAGCTCGCCGTCCACCGCCGCCAGGGGCTTCTCGCCATCGCCCACAACGAGCCGGTCTTCGACGGCCTGACGCTCGCCGTCCTGCGCCGCAATGGCTTCATCCGCCCAGACGGCGTCGCCACGGAGGCCGGCCGGGCGCAGGCGGCGAAGGCGCTTCGGGACGAGAAGCGCTGGGAGATCGTTCGCCAGACGCACGTCGACGAAGCTGTTGTCGGCCGCTATGACGGCCTGACCCCGATCGAGGATGTTCTGACGTCGGACGAAATTGCCGAAATCGACAGCCGGATCGGCCCACCGGTCGCGGTATCGGCGCGGGAGGGGGCGTGAGCATGGGCCATCTTGCGAGTGCCGAATTCGTGCAGTTGAGCCTCGTGCCGATGCTGATCGGCATCCTCGCCGCCGTCGCATGTGCGCTGCCCGGCAACTTCCTCATCCTGCGCCGGCAGGCGCTGATCGGCGACGCCATAAGCCACGTTGTCCTGCCGGGCATCGTCGCCGCCTTCCTGGTGACGGGCCTGGTTTCCACCTGGCCGATGATGATCGGTGCAGCCGGGGCGGCGGTCGTCGCTGTGATCCTGATCGAGGCGATCAAGCGTGCCGGCCGCATCGAGCCCGGCGCCGCGATGGGCGTGACGTTCACCGCCATGTTCGCCGGCGGCGTGCTTCTGCTCGAGCAGAGCGACACCAGCAGCGTCCATCTCGATGTCGAGCATGCGCTCTACGGCAATCTCGAGAGCCTCATCTGGCTCGGCGCCGAGGGCTGGCGCTCGTTCTTCGATTCTGCCGCGCTTGCCGATCTGCCGCCGGAGCTTCCCCGCATGGCCGTGACGGCCGTCCTGGTAGCGGCCTTCATCGCCGTGTTCTGGCGTCCACTGAAGATCGCCACCTTCGACGAGCCGTTCGCCGCCGCCATCGGCATCCCGACGCGCACGCTTTCCTTCGCGCTGGTCATCGTCTCGGCCATTGCCGCGGTGGCCGCCTTCGATGCGGTCGGCTCGATCATCGTCATCGCCATGTTCATCTGCCCCCCTGCCGCCGCCCGCCTGATGACCGACCGGCTCGGCGTCCAGGTCGCCTGGTCCGTCGCCTTCGCCGTCGTCTCCGCGGTCCTCGGCTACGTGTTCGCGGGCTACGGGCCGCTCTGGTTCGGCGCCGCCAACGCGGTCTCCGCCGCCGGCATGATCGCCACCGTCTCCGGCGTCATCCTGGCGCTCGCCTGCCTGTTCGGCCCCGCGCGCAGCCGCATCGGCGCCCCTGTCGAGGCCGCCTGAGGCGCCGCCGCCATATCCTCACCATCTGCATGCGTCTATGCTAGGGTGCTTGCTGATGTTTCTCACGTTGGGGAGTAGCCTGTGGATTCCGCCGACCGCGACATTGCCGAACATGAGTTCTTCATCTCCCGCGCCGGCCGCCACCCGGCCGACGTCGCCATGGCCAGGCATGTCGGCCAGATCCTGGAGGCCGACGGCCACCCCACCTTCCTGCAGGACTGGGACATGGCCAACCGCAACTTCGTCGAGCGCATGAACGCCGCCCTTGCCTCCGGTTCCCGCGTCATCGCCATCCTGACGCCCGAATACCTGGCCTCCAAGGACTGTGAGGCCGAATGGCTGCACGCGCTGGGCGACAACCGCCTGAACACCGGCGGCCGCCTCATCGTGCTCCGCGCCGCCGACGTGATGCCGGAGGGCCTGCTCCGCACCATCGCCTTCTGGGACCTGACCAAAGTCGCCGGCAACGACGCCGCTCTGGCCGAGATGGTCCGCTATGCGACCCTCCCCGACGCCCACCGCCGCTCCCTTCCCGTCGGCTACCAGCACTGGCGCCAGTCGCTCCCCCTTCTGCACGACAAGATCCGCCCGACTCAGAGCTTCACCGGCCGCGAGAGCCAGCTCCTCCGCATCGACAACGTCCTCTGGGGCGCCCGCCACGAGGCCGCCGCCATCACCCAGCCGGCCGCCGTCACCGGCCTCGGCGGCATCGGCAAGTCGACGCTCGCCCGCGAGTATGGCTGGCGCGCGCAGGAGGGTTACGCCGGCGTCTGGTGGCTCGATGCGTCGAGCGACGCCGGTCAGCTCACCTGGGACAAGGTGCAGGCGGGCCTCGTCGAGCTCGGCGCCACCTGGCTGCCGTCGCTCGCCCGGATGGACGACCGCGCCGCCGCCGCCCGCCACGCCCTCGACATCCTGGCCCACGGCGGTTTCGCCAGGCCCTGGCTCCTCGTTTTCGACAACGTCGACGATCCCCGCGTGCTCGACGTCTGGGCGCCCAACGCCGCCAACGTCCACGTCCTCGTGACGAGCCGCCTCGGCAACTGGCGCGCCGGCGTCACCGAGGTCGAATGCGACACCTGGAGCATGTCCGATTGCGCCGACTACCTCCGCCGCGAGACCGGCCGCACCTTCACCGACGCCGACTGCACCGCCCTCGCCGATGAGCTCGGCCGCCTCCCCCTGGCCCTCTCCCACGCCGCCGCCTACCTGCGCCGCCGCGCCGCCGTCACCGTCGCCGACTACATCGAGGACCTGGAGAGCCACATGCGCGGCCTGCCGAAGGACGCGGAATACCGCAGCCCTGTCTTCGCCACCTACCGCGCCGCCCTTGCCGAGGCCGAAGCCGAGGCGCCGGGCGTCGCGGCCCTCATGTCGCTCGCCGCCTTCTTCGCGCCGGACGACATCCCGGAGTTGCTGTTCTGCCAGGACGCCTTCTTCTACCCGCCGGAGCTCGTCGCGCTCGTCTCGCGCCGTGCGAAACTCCGCGACGGCCTCGGCGTGCTCGACGACCTTTCGCTCATCACCTTCAAGGAGGCCGAACGCACCTTCTCCACCCATCGCCTTGTCCAGGCCGCCGCCCGCGACGCCTTGGGCGACGCCCGCGAGGACTGGGCCCGCCGCGCCGTTGCCGTCCTGCAGGAGGCGTTCCCGGCCCCCGCCCCTGACACCTGGCCGACCTGCGTCGCCCTCGCCCGCCACGCCGCCGCCCTCGCCATTGCCGAAC
>JBJOIF010000182.1:0-3326 GCA_046047335.1 Planctomycetota bacterium
GGACTGGAACGCCACGGTTTCCATGGAGGGCATCTCGGGCGAAGGACTCGGCGCCCTCCTGGCCCTCGATGCCGTGGCGCAGCGCGAGATCGGTTCGGGCGCGCGCGTGCGTGCCGAGGCGCGCGGAGCCTCGGGCGGCGTGGCGTTCGACGCCGAGTCGACCCTCGAACGAATGCGCGTGCGCGCCAAGGGCACCTTCCGCGAAGGAGTGGTGGAGCTGGCCGACAGCACCGCGAAGCTCGAACTCTCGTCGGCGCAGGCGCTCGCGATGCTCAACGACCTGCGCGCGCCCGTCGGCGAGGACGGCAAGCCGCGGCCTCCGATGTGGAAGGAGGTCTCCGCGATCACCGTGAGCGCCGACGTGCGATCGCTGCGGATGCGCGTGGACGGGCTGGCCGGCATGGCCGCCCGGCTCAACGCCACGGTGGGTCCGATCCGCCTGGTGCCCGCCGACGGGGCGCCGATCCAGGTCGATGGCGTGGATGTGGCCGTCGACGCGCCTTCCACCGAGGCCCCCGCCGCGGTCCGGGTACGGTCGTCCGTCACCGAGGGCGGGAAGGTGCTGCCGCTGGCCCTCGACGGCACCGTGGCCGGGTGGCTGGGTGCAGACGGTCGGCCCTCCGCGGAACGCATCCGGCTGGACGCCCAGTTCAAGGCCGAGCGTGCGTCGACGCGCGTGCTCGGCGCCATCATGGGCATGGGTTCCGACTTGGAGCTGGCGATGGGACCCGAGGTCACCGTCGACGCGGTGGTGCGCTCCCCGGCACCCGGCTCTGCCGACGGCACGGCCACCGTGTCCAGCCAGAATCTCAGCGTCCGTGTCCCGTCGGTCACCCTACGCGAGGGCATGGTCCGGATCGCGCCGCAGCAGCCGGCGGTCGCGGAGTTCATCCCCACGCCGCCGGTTCGGCAGCACTGGCTGGGATCGCTCAACCCGGTGCTGCGTGACATCCGGCTCAAGGACGAGCGCCAGCCGATCCGACTGGAAGTCACGTCGCTCGGGTGGCCGCTCGACGGCGACCGCACGAAGCTGTCCGGGGACGCGCGCTTGACGGTGGGGCCGGTCCTCTTCGAGCGCACCGTGAAGAACGAATCGCTCGACTTCCTCAACGTCTTCCGGGCCAGCAGTCCGACGCCCGTCGAGGGCATCGTGAACCCGCTGGTGGTCATGGTCCGCAAGGGCCAGCTCACGTACGCGGACTTCGACATCGGCATCGACCCACAGGGCAACGCCTGGAAGACGCGCCTGGTGTTCGACGGCGACATCGATCTCGTGCCCACGCCCCCGTACGCGCGGGCGATCACCGCGAACTACCCACTGGGCTCGGTGGCGCGCGAGGCCATCGGCAAGCTCCCCAGCGACGAGGGAACGCCGCTCGCGAACGCGCTGTCGGCCTTGACGCTGGGTGCGGGAGACGCGCTCATGGTGGGCGTCAAGTTCTCCGGGCCGCTCGGCACGGTCGATGGGCGCACGGTGCCGCTGAAGGTCAATGCCAACCTGAAGCTCGACGGCAAGGCGCTCGAGAAGGGCGTCCAGCAGGCCGGCCAGAAGGCCATCGAGGCGTTGGGGCAGGGGCTCGGCGACTTGCTCAACAAGAAGCCGCGGAAGAAGTAGCCCCTGCGGTCACATCGGCTTGTCGGCCACGGTCCGGTCGTACATCTCCAGGAGCTTCGCCTTGTCGAAGATCATCTCCTGCCGGCTCATGCCAGTGACGTCGTAGACCGGCGTCAGCTCGATGGCGTCGCAGGGGCAGGCTTCCTCGCACATGCCGCAGTAGATGCATCGCAGCTCGTCGATGTCGAACTGCTTGGGATACTTCTCGCGGTCGGGCCACGGGCTCTCGTCGGCCACGATGTGGATGCAGTGCGCCGGGCAGGCCGTCTGGCACATGAAGCACGCCACGCACCGGACGCGGCCGTCCTCGTCCTTGTTCAGGCGGTGCACCCCACGGAAGTAGGGCTTGTAGATGCCGCCGTCCTCGACGTCGCGGTGCTCGCGCCGCTGCTCCGGGTACTGCACCACCCAGAGCGTGTCCTTGTTGGCGCCGTTGCGGCCGATGTTCTGGAAGCAGTGCCGGAGCGTGGTGCCCAAGCCCTTGAACACGTTGACCACGTAGAGGCTCTCGGTCCGGTTGAGCCGCTTGGGGGTCACGTCCACCACTTCGTCGTCTCGGATCGGCATGGGGTCGTCATTCTAGGCGCGTTGCCACGGGTACGCTCCCGCGCCATGGAGCAGGCCAACCGCCCCCGCGACTCACGCGCCCGGCGCGAGCGCGAGACCAGCATCGGATGGCGGATGGCGGGCCTCGGCATGCAGACCAGTTCCGAGGTGATCGCCGGGGCCGCGGTGGGCTGGGCCATCGACCGATGGACGGGTTCCGCGCCGGTCGGGCTTCTGGTCGGCGGCGTGGCGGGCATCGCCGTCGGGCTCACCACCCTGATTCGAGGGGCGATGCGCGCCAATCGGGAACTCGACGAAGCCCGGGCCGCCAGCCGGCGCCCCCAACCCCCGGACGCCTGATGCCCGCGCCTCCCGAGCAGGAGATTGCCATTCCCCCGCGCCCGGTGATCCTGGCGATCGTCGTGGCGTGTGCCGTGTCCGCGGCGTTGGGCGCAGCGCTGGCGGGATTGACCCCCGATCCGTCCTTGGCGCGGTGGGTCATGCCGCTGGGGTCGCTGGCGGTCGGGACGGTCACCGCGGCCTCGGCGCTCCTGTTTGTGACCGCAACGCCCCGTCCGGCAGGCCTCTGTGGCTCGTTCTGGCTGGGCGCCACCCTGATCCGGTTCGTCGCCGTGCCGGGGATCTGCTTGTTTATATACTGGTCGGCCCCTTCCGTCGGGCTACCCGCCGCGGTGGCTGCGGTGGGGTCTTACTTGGCCTGCCTGGCCGCCGAGACCGCAACGGTGGTCCGCCTCGTGCACCGAAGCCTCTGAGAAGCCCGCGAGAAGTCCCCAGATGACGAACCTCATGCTCGCCGCCGGCGCCGATCCCCTCGCACACGTCCTGGACCAGCCCAGCGCGTTCGGCGAAGACATCAAGTTGAGCGTGGTGTCGATCCTGGTGGGGGGTGCCATCGTCCTCCTCTGGATGCTCTACTCCGCCTCGCGCATCCGCATCGGTCCGGAGTCGCAGGGGCACGACCGCTGGGTCACCAAGGGCCGCCCCGCGCAGCTGGTGGAGGTGCTGGTCGACGGGCTGTACTCGCAGATGCTGGAGCCCGTCATGGGCGCCCGGCTCGCCCGGGCCTGGCTGCCCTTCCTGCTGTCGCTCTTCTTCTTCGTGCTCGTGCTGAACCTCATGGGCCTCGTGCCCCTGATGGACATCC
>JBJOIF010000183.1:0-3052 GCA_046047335.1 Planctomycetota bacterium
CGATCTCCGACCTGTACCGCTAAACGTGCCCAGCACCCACTCCGTCACCTCCGCCGCGCGCGCCGCTTCCGTGGCCCTCGGCCGCGGCGCTCCGCGGTCCGCCCGCGCACGCGACGTGCGCGAGCGTGCGATCCGCGGCTCGCTCGTGGCGTGCGCGACGCTCTCAGTGGTCACGACCTTCGCGATCCTCGGCATCCTGCTCGTGGAGACCGGCCAGTTCCTCTCGATGCCCGAGGTCTCGGTGACGGAGTTCCTCACGGGCACCACCTGGGCGCCGCTCCTCGGCGGCAAGGGACAGTTCGGTGTGTGGCCCCTCGTGTGCGGCACCCTGCTGGTCACCGCGATCGCCGCAGCCTTCGCCCTGCCCGTCGGTCTGGTCACCGCCATCTACCTGAGCGAGTACGCGCGTCCCCGCGTCCGCGCCACCGTCAAGCCGGTGCTCGAGGTGCTCGCCGGCATCCCGACCGTTGTCTATGGGTTCTTCGCCCTGAGCGTGATCACGCCGTTCCTGCATGACCACGTCAGCGAGCGCTTCAGCACGTTCAATGCCCTGGGGGCGGGGCTTGCGGTCGGGATCATGATCCTGCCGATCGTGGCCAGCCTCTCCGAGGACGCGCTTCGCGCCGTGCCGCGCGGCCTGCGGGATGCCGCGGCCGCCCTCGGCAGCACCCGATTCGACACCAGCGTCAAGGTGGTGGTGCCGGCCGCGCTCAGCGGCATCATGGCCAGCTGGTTGCTCGCCGTCACGCGCGCCATCGGCGAAACCATGATCGTGGCGCTGGCCGCGGGAGGCATGGCGCGCATGACCATCGACCCGGCCGCCGAGGTGCAGACGATGACCGCCTGGATGGTGCAGATGTTCGGCGGCGATGCCCAGGCCACGGGCGTCGAGTACAGCTCGAGCTACGCGGTCGCCGCCGTGCTGTTTGCCATCACGCTGGGGCTGACCATGGTGGGGAACCTGATCCTCCGCGCCTTCCGCGAGGAGTACGACTGATGCCCGCCGGCAGCGCCAGCATCCCCCGCATCCGTCCCGCCGGGGAACTGCTCGCGGCGGCCGCACCCCGGTCGCAATCGCTGCGCCGCGCGGCCGACCGGGGATTCCTGGTGCTCTGCCTGGGGTTCACGGCCCTCGCCGTGCTGATCCTCGTCGTCCTCCTCTTCTCGATCTGGCAAGACGGCCACCTCCGGGTGAGCATGGATTTCCTGGGCAACTACGCGAGCCGCAAGCCCGCCGACGCTGGCATCCGGGCGGCCCTCTGGGGCACGATCTGGGCGTGCGCCATCTGCGCCGCGACCGCGCTGCCCGTCGGCGTCGGCACCGCGGTGTGGCTCGAGGAGTTCGCGAAGCCGTCGCGGTTCACCTCGTTCATCAAGCTGAACATCTCGAACCTCGCCGGCGTGCCCAGCATCGTCTACGGGATCCTCGGGCTCACCGCCTTCGTGCGCGCGTTCGGGCTGGTGGATGCCGACCGGCCGATCAAACTCGGCGATCCGGACTCGTTCCTCTACCTGCAGCTGCCCTTCGGCAACGGCGTGCTTGCCGGCGGCCTCACCCTGATGCTGGTGGTGCTGCCGATCGTGATCGTGGCGTCGCAGGAGGCGCTCCGCGCGGTCCCACGCAGCCTGCGTGCGGGGGCCCTTGCGCTCGGGGCCACGCCCTGGCAGACCACCTGGAGCATCACCCTGCCCGCGGCGGTGCCGATGATCATGACCGGCGCCATCCTTGCGGTGAGCCGGGCCATCGGCGAGGCCGCCCCGATCCTGGTGCTGGGGGTGCCGATCTTCATCCGGTCGGTGCCGAACAACCTGATGAGCGACTTCACGGTGATGCCCATGCAGATCTACGACTGGGCGAACCGTCCGGCGGGCCCCTTCCATGAACTCGCGGCGGCAGGCATCATCGTCCTACTCGCCGTGCTGCTGACCTTCAACGCCGTCGCGGTCGTCATCCGCCAGCGGCTGCACCGACCACTCCAATGAGCCTCGCCATGAGCACCCCCAACGACGCCACCGCCACCCCGACCGGACCGGCCGCCCTGCGCCGCCCCGAGGCGGTGGCGCGCCCGGACACGCGGCCGCCCACCGAGCCGTGCATCGTGGCCCACGGGTTCGACGGCTACTACGGCGCCTTCCAGGCGCTGAAGCAGGTCTCGATCGAGATCCCCAAGCAGCGCGTGACGGCGTTCATCGGCCCGAGCGGCTGCGGAAAGAGCACCTTCCTCCGCTGGATGAACCGGATGAACGATGCCGTGCCGGGCGCTCGCGCCGCCGGGACCCTCACGCTCGATGGCGCGGACCTCCTCGACCGCACCATGGACACCGTGGAACTGCGCCGGCGCGTGGGCATGGTGTTTCAGAAGCCCAATCCCTTCCCGAAGAGCATCTACGACAACGTGGCCTTCGGCCCCCGCCTGCATCGGAACTTCCGGCGCACGGACCTCGACGAGTTGGTGGAGTGCTCGTTGCGCGCGGCCGCGCTGTGGGACGAGGTCAAGGACCGGCTCCACGCCGGGGCACTCGGCCTCTCGGGCGGCCAGCAGCAGCGGCTGTGCATCGCGCGGGCGATCGCCGTCGGGCCCGAGGTGCTCCTCATGGACGAACCGTGCTCGGCGCTCGATCCCAAGTCGACGGCCCGGATCGAGGAGCTGATCCGTGAGCTCGAGCGCGACTACACCATTGTGATCGTCACGCACAACATGCAGCAGGCCGCGCGCGTCAGTGACCGAACCGCGTTCTTCTTCGAGGGGGCGCTGGTGGAGTGCGGCGACACCGACTCCATCTTCACGAACCCCCGGCATCGACAGACCGAGGACTACGTGTCGGGCCGGTTCGGCTGAGCGGGAATTCGGGCGCGCCGCCCCGACGACCTGAACGATTGCTTTACACTTCCTGAACATGGCGCTCGACCTCAAGAACGAAATCCTCTCGCTCCGACGCGGCCTCCTGTCGATGGGAGCCGCCACCGAGCAGCGACTCGATTTCTCGGTGCGCGCGCTCCTCGACGGCGACGTCGATGCCGCGCGAGTCGTCAAGGCCGGCGACAACGAGA
>JBJOIF010000184.1:0-9523 GCA_046047335.1 Planctomycetota bacterium
CCACCCACCGATGGTTCGAGCATCTGCTGGTGCTCGGTGCGCTGTGCTGCCTGGAGGACTCGCCGGCGCGTTGGATCGCCACGCACCGGATGCATCACGCCCACAGCGACGAGGAAGAGGATCCGCACTCGCCGCTCGTGGCCTTCGCGTGGGGGCACCTGTGGTGGCTGTTCGTCCGCAACCGTGATCTGCACCACCGCTCGAGCTACGAGCGATACGCGCGCGATGTGCTCTCGGACCCCTTCTACATGTGGATCGAGAAGCACCCATGGAGCCCGCTGTGGTTCTATGGGGCGCACGCCGCGCTGGTGGCCGCGGCGTCATTCGGCGTGGCGCTCCTCTGGGGCACGATCACCGACGCGGCACTCTTTGCGGCTGGCATGGTGGCGTGGGCGGTGTTCCTGCGAACCGTGCTGGTCTGGCACATCACCTGGAGCGTCAACAGCCTGACGCACCTGTTCGGGTACCGCAACCACGAGACCGGCGAGAACAGTCGCAACAACTGGCTGGTGGCGTTGGTGGCCTGCGGCGAAGGTTGGCACAACAACCACCACGCCGATCCGGCACGTTGCTCAGTGTCCAACCGCTGGTGGGAGATCGACGTCTCCCACCTGGAAATCCGCGCCCTGTCCGCGGTCGGCGTGACCTGGGACATCGTGCCGGCACGTGCCGAGCGCGTGGCTCGGGCCCGTCAGGCACGAGCGACCGTGACCGAGGTCACGGACACTCGCCCCAGCTGCCCAGCATGACGCCCATGTCGACGCCGTTCACGAGGCCGTCGCCATCGAGGTCCTCGGAGCATCCGGCGCACTCGCCCCAGCGGCCCAGCATGAGCCCCATGTCGATGCCGTTGACCGCGCCGTCGCCGTTCATGTCGGCCGCGCACGCGGGTGTGTCCACAAAGCCAAGGATCTGGACGTCGTCGATGTTCCAGCCCGAGAAGACCACCGACGAATCGGTTGTTCCCATGGTCCAGCGCAGGTAGACCGCGGGCTGCCCATCCGCGATCGCCGAGATGTCGTACGACTGGTACGACCACGCC
The DNA here is from genome assembly GCA_046047335.1 of Planctomycetota bacterium. Classification (GTDB taxonomy): domain Bacteria; phylum Planctomycetota; class Phycisphaerae; order Phycisphaerales; family SM1A02; genus UBA966. Next base: position 1,043 of record JBJOIF010000184.1, read on the forward strand.
GACTCGTTGATGGTCGCGCCCGAATGCTGCCACACGGTGGTCCAGGTGGAACCATCCGTGCTGACGCTGAACACCGCCTTGTCGTACTGGGATGACTCCACGCCCAGCCAGCGACGGAACGCCACGCGCGTGCCGGTCACGTCCGAGCAATCGAAGGGCGTCGACACCAAGTGCATGGCGGACATGTTGTTGGCGTAGTTGCCAGCCAGGTTGTAGCCGTACACGTTGCTTCCCGTGAAGCCCGACGTCGGGTCGGTCGTCCCGCTGCCCGTCGGCGTGCCGAAGGCCCACTGGCCCTGCACCGACCAACCGGGGTTCTGGTCAAGAGGCTCGGAGTGCACCACCTGAAGCGTCGGGCACGCGCCGCCCACGGGCACCATGCGCAGCGACCACTCCTGGATGGAACCGATGTCTCCGCTCGCGCGGTCGGCCACGCGAAGCGTCCACGTGCCCACGGATCGTGCCGCATCGAAGCTGGACAGCGTCCCAGGACCACTGGGAAGCGTCCCGGCGCCGTCGTCGTCGTAGGTGGTCCGGATGTCGTCGGTGGATCCGCCGGTGCGGTTATGCAGCCGCACCACCACGCCATCCGGGGAGATCAGGTCGACCTCGAGATCCCCGATGTACGTGTGCGTCAGACCGACCTGCACGTCGACGTCGCCGATGCAGAAATCATCGGAGACCACGATGCTCGACGAGGCCACGGCGTTGTCCGAGATCGTCTGGGGCAGGTCGGCGGCGACATACACCACGCGACCGACCTCCAGGGACACCGACCGACTGGCTCCACCGCTCCCGCCGCTGGTGTTCGCCACGGACACCGCGCCCGTGTACGCGCCCGCCGGCAGCCCCGTGGCGGCGTTGCCAATGGCCACGGTCACTTCGCGGCTGCTTCCGAGGGACGGCAGCGTGAAGGTGGCCGACGTGCCGCCGTCGATCGTGATCCACGGGGCGTTGGCCGTCACCGAGACCGAGACGGGGGACGGGCTGGTGCTGCTGACCGTGTACCGCCCGATGCTCGTGAACGGTCCGCCCACCGGACCGCTCGCCTGCAGGCCGGCATCCGGAGTGACGGAGATGCTGGTCAGCCCCACTTCGGCGCGGTGCGTCATGGCGCGCTCGACGCCGGTGCCAACGTCGGTGAAGATGATGTCGTCGGAGAACGTGCCTGCGGGTAGGGCAATGATGGGCGCCCCGCAGGTCACCGTCACGGTGGTTGCCTGGCCCGGGGCCAGCGTCCCGCCGATGGGCGATGCCGATCCGTTCAGCAGGTAGCCCAGCCCGTCCCGGCTGCGCGCCGTCCAGTTGACCGGGTTGGGGGTGCTGTTGGAGAGCGTGTAGGCGTACGGATCGTTGGTGAACGGTCCGCCGAGAACGCCCTGGTGGACCGCCCCGCTCGCTGGCGTGATCGACAGGCCGCGCGTCGACAGCGTGTCCATCACGAGCGTGCCGGTCGCGTCGGGATCGAGCCACGCGCGCAGCTGCGTGCTGGCGGTGCCCCCACCGTTCCAACTGACCGAGAAGCGTCCGTACCAGTCTGAGGTGAGGCTCGTGCACGAGGCGAATCCTCCGTGCAGCTGGCCAGTCACCCGGTGATCCTGGTTGAAGAGCGGGGAACCCGAGGAACCGGGTTCGGTGGTGCCGAGGTCCCACTGCGTGATGCGCACGTGCGTGCCGTCGCCGGGAACCGCGTTCTGCAGGTAGGTGGTGGTGGTGGCCGGGTCGTAGTCGAAGCTAATCCGCTTCTCGTCGGTCTGGGGGTGGTGGATCGCCACCGACCACTGCGCGTCCGTTGGGGTGGCGTCCCATCCGGCGAACGAGACGAACCACTCGGGAGCGGGCGACGAGGAGAGCCGCACCAGCGTCATGTCGGACGGGGAGTGCGCCGCCAGCCAGGTGGATCCCGTGGTGAAGCGGCTGAGGTCACCATCGCCCGCCCCGCCGCTCGCCCCGCTTCCCGGCACGCGGCAGGTGGAGTGTTCATAGCCCCAGAAGGCAACCAGCGACGCGGCGTTCGACGCGGTGACGCCGCAGTGCGCGGCCGTCATGAAGTACGGCGTCAGGTCCTGGCGCACGTTGTTCACCATGAAGCCCGTGCATATGGTCGAGCCGCCGCGGGAGATCACCGCCACCGAGGCGATTTCGTCACGCCACTCGTCGCCCTCGGGGCACACCACGTCAACGTTGCAGCTTCCGGAGAGCAGGCCTTCCACATCGCCCTTGCCAAACGCGCGATAGCCCGGATTGACGGAGCCCAAGCGCAGACGGACGGCACGCTCCTCGCGCGGATCCACGGCGAGCTCGATCACGACCTCGTTGCCGGGAACCGGAGGGGTCCAGAGCTGCCCGTGCTCGGCGTGATCTCGCCACGTGAACCCGCGCACCACGTGCTCCAGGCCGGGCGAGTGGATGAACATCGTGGCCGAGGCCGGCAGTCTGAACTCCGTGAAGCCGAGGTTGATGTTGGCCGCGTTGTCGCAGCGTGCATGCAGACGCCAGACGCGAAGGGCGCGACCGTCGTTGGTCACGGCATCGGACCAGTGGCCCGCCGTCGAAGGACGGATGTCGACCGCGTGCGGCACCGCGTACCGCAGCGGCTGGCCCGCGGCGAGGTCGAGTTCGTCCTGCGCCAGCAGGGACTTGATGTCGAGGTCAGGGATCGCCACCACCGCGTCCGCCGGGACCGGGCCAAGGGCGGCGGAGGCCGCGGCGGGCTTCAGTCCGCCCGGCGCGGCGTTCGGTGCAGGCCACTGGGCGTGAGCCGACGCGGCAATGCCCGTCGCAAGGGCGGCGAGCGCCAGGGTGGAACGGCGGAGTGCACGGACGACGCGATGGCCTGCGAGCATGTGGTCTGCCTTGGTCTTCGTGGCGACTGGATCGGGGTGCACAACCGCCGGCCCGAAGGCCGACACCCCACCTCGGCACCGTAACACGGAACGGCCCGGAAGCGAATTCCGGGCCGATGGATTGCCGCAGTTCACGCCAACGTGAACGTCCCAGTCGGGGGCGTCGCCCGGCGCCCCCGGCTGCGGCATGCTGGCCCTCCCAGGCGCGTCAGTCGGCCACGGATGCACCGCGGCGCAGCAACTCAGCTCGCGCCTCGCGGTACTCCACGGCCTGGGCATCGAGCGCAAGACGCGGGTTGTGGAAGTCCAGCATCATCTGCCGAAGATCCAGGTCGCCGTAGTACGGCTTGCCCCACCAGAACGAAGATGGGCCACCCGCGGCGGCGGCCGGGGCCGGAGCAGGTGGCGTCGCGGGCGCCGGGGCCGGCGCCGACGCGCTGCGCGCCGACGCGTCCGCCGCCGACCGCTCCGCGCGCTCGGCGCGCTGCACGGCGGCCTTCGCCTCGGCGCGCGTGGCCTCGAGCTGCTTGCGAAGTTCGGCGTTCTCCTTGCCGAGCTTGGCGGCGGCATCACGCATGGACTCGGCGTCCTTGGCTGACTCCTTCAACTTGGTCACCTGGGAGGACAGTTCGGTGTTCGCGGCGTTCGCTGCGTCCAACTTCGACTTCAGTTCGTCGTGCTGGGCCCGCGCCGCGCCCAGCGCCGCATCCTTCTCCTTGCCCGAGGTCTGCGTGGAGTCCTGGAGCGCCAGCAGCGACTCGGCCGCCTCGCGACGCTCCTTCTCCATGGCCGAAGCCTTGGCAGAGAAGTGGAAGGTGAAGCCAATGAGGAGGGCAATGACCGCCAACAGCGCCACGATCAGGATCCGCGGATTCATGCGTGCAGTGTCCCCGGCCGCGGACACGGGGTCAACCCGGGGCGCCACCCGCTCCTGCACGCATCACCTGCTCGAGCAGCTGCCGATACACCCCGGCAAATCGGCCGGATTCGCGGATCCCCCGCTCCGCGAGCGCCCGGGCGTCGGCGGTGCGGCCGCACCGTAGGTAACTGGTGATCAGGGCCTGGTCACAGGCCACCAAGTCCTCGGCCGCCATCCGCGGTCGAGCGTCCAGCAGGTACGGGATCGCCTCGGCCCACTCCCCGCGCAGTTGATGGAGGCGCCCCACGTAGCGCTCCGTGAGCCCGGTCGAGGAGTGCCCGAACTGCAGCAGGAAGCGACCGTCGGCGATGGCTTCGGCGGCCGCCGCGCGTTCCTCCTCGGTGAGCGCACCAGCCACGCGCTCGCGGCACGCGAGAAGGAAGTACGTGTACTCCAACTGCCATGACGTGTATCGCGGCACCTGCCGCGCCGCGATCGCGTAGAGCGGCGCGGCATCGCCTGCCCTCCCCTCGCGCAGCAGAACCCGCGCCACCATGCCCGTGATCGGCCGCATGCCACCCGCGTGCGGGGTGCTGGTCTGCCACTCGCGCGCCGCCCCCAGCTCAGCCGGCGACATGCGCGCCTCGGCCTCCCGACAGAGTTGATCGAAGCGTTCAAACGCCTCGCGGTTCGAACGCTTCATGAACGGCACGCCGAAGAGGACGCGCAGCGTGTGGTGGACGCGATAGTCATCCCAGGGATTGGCGCCCAGCCGTTGCGCGTAGACCTCCCAACCGGGAAGCGCCGCCAGCCGCTCCGGCGTCACGCCGGGCAAGCCCGGGAGCCCCGCCAGGGTGTCGAGGATCGCGCGGGCCGCCTCGGCCTGTCCACGCACCGACAGGTGGACGTGGTCATCCAGGAGGTCCCAACCCGTGGCCGCTTCGGTCGTCATCGACCGGAACCGGTCCGCGATGTCGCACAACGCCGCCCCGCCGTCCGTGGCCGCCGCGCGGATCGCGTCCTCGGTGCCCGACGTGGGCCGCCACGGCATGGTGTCCAGATCCCGCGCCCGAAGGAAGGCCATGCGCGCCGCGGCGCGGTCGCCTGCCGCGGCGTGCGCGCGCCCTTCGGCGAACGCCGCGGGCGCGTCGGGCCCGTCTCCAAGGGGCGCAAGCCCCGACTCGTTGCTCGCGGTGGTGCAGGCAATGACCGGCACGCCCGCACCACTCGCCGCGTCGATGATGCGCGCCAGGTGCGTGCGAAGGTTCGCCGCGGCCGCCGTACGCAGGGGCGAGTCGGACGGGATCACCGTCTGCCCGATCATCTCCTCCATCAGCGTCCGGTCGGCATCGGCGTCGCGCCGGAACACCCAGTCGATGACCTGCACCAGCGCGAGCCCTCGCGCCGCGCGAACGAACGGCAACATCGCGGGCGGCCACGTACCCGACGCATTGATCGAGGCCGTGCCGTAGGCACCGAAGAACTCGTTGTTGCCGACGTACAGGACGAACAGGTCGGGCTGGTAGGCGAGCGCTTCCCGAGCCATGTAGACGATCGGGAAGCTCGCGACCGCCGTGGTGCCCAGGTCGATCACCTCCACGTCACGGTCCGGCATCGCGTCCTCGAGCATGGCCTCGAGGAACGATGCCATCGAAAGGTTGCGTGGCTGGGGATATCCCTTCGCGGCCGACTCGCCGAACAGGAACACGCGGAACGTGCCCGCCGGCTTCGGCATGCGGAACGAGGTCTGGTCGGCATAGCCGGGTCGCGTCGGATTTGCGAAGAAGTACGGCCGCGAGGCGTCCGGCTCCACCATGCACAGCGCGCTGCCCGGCTCGACCTCGCCGATCTCGCGGATGAACGCCGGATAGCCGCCCCACCCGAAGAGGCGGAGCACCACCTCGACCAGCCCAAGCGCGACCAGGGGCAGCGCCAGCGTGATCGCCAGGAACAGCGAACGCTTCCAGCGCGGCAACGGGGTGATGGATCCGGCGTCGGCCATGCGGTCAGAACTGCCTCGCTGGATCGTGCGGCGCCTGCGGGAGCGGATGCCATCGCGTGGCGCGTGCGTCACGACGGACGTCGAGCCGGTCGCGTCCCGCGAGGCGGCCCACCAGCGCCAGCGGCGTGACCACCCCGTAGAACACGATCGCCAGCGCGAGCGTGCCGATCACGGTGCCCACGAACCACGCGAACCCCATCCACGCCACGTACAGGGGTCGCCCCAGGCGGCTGCCCGTGCCGGCGGTGAGGAGCGCCGCGGCCCCGACGCCCCACAGGAGGGGCGCGAGTCCATGCCCCGCGCGGAAGACCCCCCAATCGACGAATCGAAACAGCGCGCCCACCACGCCCATGACGATGGCCATGGTGAGGCCCCAGCGTCGGAGCGCGCGGCGGTCGGGATTCCAGTCGATGGCGATCACGTGCGGTCCGGGATGATCAGAAGAGCGTGTAGATGAACGGCGCCGCCTGGGTGCCGCCCAGGATGATCAGCACCCCAACCAGCAAGAGCACCACGATGATGGGCAGAAGCATCCACGCCTTGTGCGCGCGCACGAACGCAAAGAGCTCGGAGATGAAGGACGGACGTGCCATGGATGGTTGATCGGGCGTGCGGCGTGGCTGGCTTCAGTCGGGTCGGAAGGAACGCTTGTACTCCTCGGCACCCGCCATCGCGGGCTGGTCACGCTTTCGCATGAGGTGGTTGCCGACGACCAGCACATCCATGTCGGTGAACATGAAGCATCGGTAGGCGTCTGCCGGATCGTGGACGATCGGCTCGCCACGGATGTTGAAACTCGTGTTGACGAGCACCGGGCAACCCGTGCGCCGCACGAACGCGGACAGGATCGCATGGAGCCGGGGGGCACGCGTGGGCGACACGGTCTGCACCCTCGCCGATCCATCCACGTGGGTGATCGCCGGAACGTCGCCCGTGACCGACTGCAGCTTCGCAAGCCCTCGGGCGGCCGCCGCGGCCGCGGCATCCCCGCGGTGCGCCCCGGCCACTGGCGCCACCAGCAGCATGTAGGGGCTCTCGGCATCCAGGTCAAACCACTCGCGTTGCCTGTGCCCGAGCACCACCGGCGCGAAGGGGCGGAACGACTCGCGGAACTTGATCGCCACGTTCATCCTCCGCTGCATCGACGGGTCGCGGGGGTCGCCGAGGATCGACCGATTGCCGAGTGCACGTGGCCCGAACTCGGCGCGGCCGTCGAAGTGGCCGACGATCCTTCCGGCCACCAGTTCGGTCGCCACGGCATCGGCGAGTGCGTCGTCCGCGAGCGTCTCACGCACCGCTCCCATGCGGTCAAGGGCGGCGACCACGGTGGCGTCGTCGTACGCCGGACCCAGAAGCGATCCCCGCTGCGCGTCGGTCGGTTCGGGAAGGCGCGCGTAGCCGAGGTGCCCGTGCCAGTGCATCAGCGCCGCGCCAAGCGCGCCCCCGGCGTCTCCGGCCGCCGGCTGGATCCACAGGCGCTCGAACGGTCCCTCGCGCAGCAATCGGCCGTTGGCCACGCAGTTGAGCGCGACTCCACCCGCCATGCACAAGTGGCGCTGGCCGGTGCGCGCCTGCACGTGCCGCGCCATCCGCAGGACGATCTCCTCGATCACGTGCTGGATGCTCGCGGCGATGTCCATCTCGCGTTCCGTGATCGGGCCCTCGGCGGCGCGTGGTGGCCCGCCGAACAGCGCATGGAACGCGGAAGAGGTCATGGTCAGCCCGTGGCAGTAGCGGAAGTACCGCTGGTCGAGCCAAAACGACCCATCGTCGTGCAGCCGCACGACGCGGTCGAGGATGAGGTCGGCGAAGCGTGGCTCGCCGTACGGCGCCAGGCCCATCAGCTTGTACTCGCCGCTGTTGACCCGAAAACCGCAGTACCCGGTGAACGCGCTGTAGAGGAGCCCCGGCGAGTGCGGGAACCGCATCTCCTCGCGCAGCTCAATGCGGTGGCCCCGGCCCGTTCCCCACGTGGCGGTCGACCATTCGCCGACGCCGTCGAGCGTCAGGATGGCGGCCTCCTCGAATGGACTCGGGTAGAAGGCGCTCGCCGCGTGCGATTCGTGGTGGGTCGCGAAGAGGATCGGCCCGGAGTACGCGCCCCCCAGTCCGCGGTCGATTTCGCGCGGCAGGTGCAGCTTCCGCTGGAGCCAGGGCGGCATGGCGGCGAGGAACGACCGAAACCCGCGCGGGGCGAAGGCCAGCGACGTCTCGAGCAGGCGCTCGAACTTGACGAGCGGCTTCTCGTAGAACACCACGGCGTCCAACCGCTCCACCGACACCCCGCCTTCCCGCAGGCACCAGGCGGCCGCCTGCTCGGGGAATCGATCGTCGTGCTTGCGGCGCGTGAAGCGCTCCTCCTCGGCCGCTGCCACGATGCGGCCATCCTGCACCAGGGCGGCGGCGCTGTCGTGGAAGAACGCGGAGATGCCCAGGATGTTCATGCGCGCGGGGCAAAGAATAGCCCCGGCGCGGGCATGCACCCGCACCGGGGCTTGGAGGAGCCGCGATCGACGTCAGGCCTTGCGGGCGCGACGACCGGCGGCGACCCCGGCAAGGCCGAGCAGCGCGAGCGCGCCCGGGGCCGGGATCGTGTAGGCGTAGATGCCGTTGGTGACGTTGGAGGTGTACGAATCACCCCAACCCTGCACGCTCACGTTCGGGTTAGCAAGCGCATCGATGGCGCCGTCGCCGCCGCCGCCGCCCGAGCTGTACGCGTCGAAGTAGAACGTGTCGCCCATGCCGACGCCCATCGCGGCCATCGAGATGGTCCA
>JBJOIF010000185.1:0-3803 GCA_046047335.1 Planctomycetota bacterium
CCCGGGGCACGTGCGGCCGAGCGTCTCGTCGCCGAGGCTGCGGAGCCGCTTGCTGCCCTGGGGCGCGAGCGCCTCGCTGGCACGGCGCCGCCGGCCTCCGCAGTGGCCGAGGCGCGGCTCACCGCGGGTCGCGCCCTGGATGCCACGGCGATCTATGCGGTGCCGTCGTGGCGGCCCACCGAGAAATGGCTCCTGCGACCGGCGGTACGGGTGGCCGCGCTGGTGCAATTGGCGTCCGCTTCGGGGGCTCCGGGTTGGCGCGAGGCAGCCGACGAGTCGCTTGGGGTCTTGCCGGTGCAGCACGGCGTCGCGGCCGCGGGCGAACTGCTCGCGGAGGAACGGGCGCGGTCGGGATCCCCGGAAGACCTGGTGCCGCTGATCAAATGGGCACAGATCCACCTTGCCCTCGACCCACGTGCCGTCCGGGCTCGTGTTCGCCTGGCGGAGGCCCACGCGCAGGGTGGCGACCAGGCCGCAGCCGCCGCGGCCGCACGGGCCGCACTGCGCATCGACGAGAGCTACGCGCTCGACCCGCTGCGGAGGCTGCCCGAGGGCGAGCGGCGCCGGCTCGAGGCGCTCACGGACGGCGCCGAGACTTCGCCGCCTTGACGGCGTCGATGACCTGCTGGGCGGAGTACGCCTCGCTCTTGAGCACCTCGGTGCCATCGGCGGCGTACACGACGAGCAAGGGAATGGTGACGCGCCCGAGCTCCGCGAGCTTGGCGGTCCCCGGGGCGTTCTTGCCAGTGATGTCCGCCTTGAGGAGCGCCACGCCGGGTTCGTTCAGCACGGCCGCCACGGCATCGCTCTCGAGGATCGTCTTCTCGAAGGTCTTGCAGTTGATGCACCACTCGGCAGTGAAGTCAAGCACGGCCACGTCGCCCTTGGACATCGCCGCCTGCAGCGCATCGGGCGTGAACTTCCGCCACGGGAGACGCTCGTGCGTCAGCACCGGCGGGATCGCGATGGACACGCCGGTGATGAACAGTCCGACGAGCACGAACGCGGCCTGCGTACCTCGCCCCTTCGCCAGCTGCATGGTGCGGATGACCGTCCAGACCCCGGCGGCCGCGCCCACCAGCCCGATCGCCCACCAATGCACCTTGATCGGGTCCTCGAGGTAACCGTTGATGCCTGCCCCGATGAAGTAGATCGCCGCGGCCAGGAGCAGGAGCCCCATGACCTGCTTGAGGACGTCGCTCGCCGGCCCGCTCTTCGGGAGTCGCCGCGCGAGCTGCGGATAGGCGCTGAGCACCAGGTACGGCGCACCCATGCCGAACCCAATGGCCAGGAACACCGCGATGATCGTCGCCGGGCTGCGGGTGGTGACGGCCCATCCTGCGGCCGCGCCCATCAGCGGTGCGGTGCAGGGGGTGGAGAGCACCGCGGTCATCACGCCGAAGATCACCGACCCGGCCACGGTCTCGTTCTTGGTCTCGACGGCATACACCCACTGCGGCAGGCCGACGGTGAAGAACCCGGCCATCCCGAGCGCCATCGCGGCGATGAAGACGCCGACCGTGATCGTGAACGCCGGGTACTGGAAGAGCTGGTTGGACTGCTCGAAGCCCTTCACCGTCGTGAGCAACACGCCGAGCACCGCCCAGAAGCCGACGACGCCGGCCGTCATCGCCACGCCCAGCATGAACGTGCGGCGGCGGTCGCCGCCCGCGGCGCCGGCGAGCCCCATGATCTTCAGTGGCACGACCGGGAGCACGCACGGCGTGAAGTTCAGGATCGCGCCGCCCACGAGCGCCAGAAGCAGCATGACGGGCAGGAGCGTGGGCGACTCCGGGTCGAGCGTGAAGTCCCAGCCGAAGAGCGGGATGACGATCGGTTCCGCCGCCACCGGAGCGGCTCCACCTGCGGACAGTCCGGAGAGCGTCGATGGATCGAAGCCGCCGAAGATCGCCGGGTCGGGCAGCGCCTCGGGCGCGTCGGCACGCACCTCCAGGTCGACGGCGGCGTGGACCGTGGCGGGCATCAGGCATTGATCGGTGCATGCCTGCACGGTGACCGCGAACTCGAGGCGGACCGTTCCTGTGGCCTCCTTGGCGATCAGCACGGGCAAGTAGGCGATCGCCGTGCCCTCGTAGACCGCGAAGGTGCGCTCGCCCTCGCCGAGGTCCACGCGGATGCCGTGGGGTTCCGGCCATTGGGTGGCCCCGATGGCGACGGTGGCGGCCTCCGAAGGGGTCACGGAGGGTTCGATCTCGGTGAAGACCGCGTCGGCGAACGCCACCATGCCCTCGGGCAGGGCGCGCGACTGGGCCATGCTGGTCCAGATGTGCCACGTCGGCGCGATGTCGAGTACCACCGCCACGGGGATGGTGTCCCCGGGGCGAACCGCCGGCCGCGCCGCGACCGCCCGGACCGATACCTTCGAGTCGGACGCCATCTGGGCAGCGGCATCCGTCGGGATCCCCACGATGGCCACCACGGTGGCCCAGGCCAGTGCCAGGACGCGTGGCCAGGGGCGACGGGATCGGGGCTGTGGTCGGGCGTGCGGAACCATGTCCCCAAGCGTAACGCTGGCCGCTGCCGGTGGCGTGGGCCATGGGGGATGGTGGCCAAGAAGCGACGGATTCTGTTACAATGATCGTTCGGCCCGGATGTTCCGGGCTGGTCCGTCTCGGCTCGGGTTCCCTCGGTGGAACCCGGTCCCTCCGCCTGCACCGCCGTCGATGATCGCTTTCCAGACGATCCTGACCTTCGGCACCAGCCTTCGGCCATGACGCTCCGCAGCGTCGAGGTCCGGATGCTGGTCGTCAGCGCGTTGAGCGCTGGCGTCGGTGGCAACGGTGGGGCATCGGCCCGCCCGGAGGTCGCCCGCATGGCTGATCCACGGCCGGCCGCCTTGCCGTCCAGACGGGCCATGCGCATCGGCGCATGGCCCGTGTCCGTTTTCAGCCGCGGCGTGCGCCGCCAGTCCAACGCACGACAACCCGTCACCACAACCCACCAACCCAGCCCGGAGCACCGACCATGAACCGCGAGACCCTGCAGATCCTCGACTCCATCGCCCGTGAGCGCAACATCGACCGCGAACTCCTGATCCAGGATCTGGAACAGGCGATGGTCAGCGCCGCGCGCAAGCACTTCAACTCCCTCGACACCGAGGAGTTCGGGTGCGAGATCGATCGTCTGTCCGGCGCGATCTCGCTGTGGCGCGAGGACGAGGACACTGGGGAAAAGCACCCGATCGACCTGAAGTCGCTCGGCCGCATTCCGGCCCAGACGGCCAAGCAGGTGATGATCCAGAAGTTCCGCGAGGACGAGCGCAACGCGCTGCTCGAGGAATTCGGCAAGCGCCAGGGCGAGCTCGTCACGGGCACCGCGGCCCGGTACGAGGGCGGCGCGCTGATCGTGCAGATCGATCGCACCGAGGGCTTCATGCCCCGGAGCGAGCAGATTCCCGGCGAGCAATTCCAGCCCGGCGACCGCGTGCGCTGCCTCATCTTGGACGTCCGCGACTCCATCAACCAGGTGAAGGTGGTCCTGAGCCGGGCTCACCCGGACTTCATCCGCAAGCTGTTCGAGTCCGAGGTCCCCGAGGTCGCCGAGCGCGTCATCGAGATCAAGGCCATGAGCCGCGAGCCCGGGTTCCGCACCAAGCTGGCCGTTTCCAGCGTCGACAGCAAGGTCGATCCCGTGGGTGCGTGCGTCGGGGTTCGTGGCAGCCGCATCCGCAACATCGTCGACGAGCTCGGTGGCGAGAAGATCGACATCGTTCGCTGGAACGAGTCGAGCCAGATCCTCATCGCCAACGCCCTCAAGCCCGCCGAGGTCGAAGAGGTCAGCCT
>JBJOIF010000186.1:0-5114 GCA_046047335.1 Planctomycetota bacterium
GCGACGTCGAGGAACTCATCCTGCCAGTCCGCGCGATCGACGACGAGGACCCGGACGACGAGCCGGAGGCCGAAGCCGACGACAGTGATGCCGAGGCGGTACACGACGACGTCGAGGCGGAAGACGTTGCGACTGACGACGAGGCCGAGGCCGAGGACGCCGAGGAAGGCGATGACGCCGAGGAAGGCGAGGACGCCGAGTCCGGCGGAGGACGGCGCCGCCGCCGCCGCCGCGGGGGGCGCGGTCGCAAGAAGGAGACCCAGCAGTCGGCCCCGAGCGGCCCGAAGCGCCGCCAGTTGATGGTGGTGAACGACGTGCCCGGCGAGGAGTGCCGCATCGCGGTCCTCGAGGACGGCCGGCTCGAGCAGATCTTCGCCGAGCGCGCCAGCACCGCCACCAACGTTGGCAACATCTACAAGGGCCGCGTCACCAACGTCGAGGCCGCCATCCAGGCCGCGTTCGTCGACTTCGGCGAGGGACAAAACGGCTTCCTGCACATCAGCGACCTGCACCCGCAGTACGTCCCGGGCGGCGAGCGCACCGAGCAGGTCGGCAAGAAGATCGCCCGCCGCGACCGTCCGCCGATCCAGGAGGCACTCAAGCGCGGGCAGGAGATCATCGTGCAGGTCCTGAAGGAGGGGATCGGCACCAAGGGACCGACGCTCACCAGCTACATCTCCATCCCCGGCCGACTCCTGGTGATGATGCCGCAGATGGACAAGGTCGGCGTCAGCCGCAAGGTGGACGACGAGGACCAGCGGCGCGAGATGCGGCGCATCCTGGACAGCCTGGACCTGCCGGAGGGCTTCGGCTTCATCCTGCGCACGGCCGGCTTCGACCGCACCAAGACCGAGTTGCAACGCGATGCGCTCTACCTGCAGCGCATCTGGGCGGCCATGGAGCGGCGCATGTCCTCCACGGGCGCGCCGTGCGAGCTGTACACGGAGAGCGACCTCCTGCTGCGGACCATCCGCGACATCGCCGACGACTCGGTGGACGCGATCGTGGTGGACAGCGAGCAGGCGTTCACGAATGCACGGATGTATCTGGACATCGTGGCCCCGATCAACGCGCCGCGGCTCCTCTATTGGGATCGCGCGACGCCGATCTTCGACTGCTTCGGCATCGAGCGGCAGGTCGACCAGATCCACGCGCGGCACGTGCCGCTGCCCTCGGGCGGCGCGCTCGTGATCGACCAGACCGAGGCCATGGTGGCCATCGACGTCAACAGCGGCCGCAGCCGCAGCGCTCGCGACAGCGAAACCAACGCCTTCAACACCAACAAGGAGGCGGTGGACGAGATCGCGCGCCAGCTGCGCCTGCGCGACCTCGGCGGCATCATCGTCAACGACCTCATCGACATGCGGTCGTCCAAGCACCGCCGCGAGATCGAGGCCCGGCTGGAGTCCAACCTGCGCCGCGACCGCGCCAAGACCACGACGCTGGACATCAGCGACTTCGGCATCGTGGAGATGACGCGCCAGCGCATGCGGCCGGGACTGCACAAGGGCATGTACATGGACTGCCCGCATTGTGCGGGCGCCGGCGAGGTCCGCGTCCCGGACGCCGTGGCCGCCGACATCCTGCGCCGCGTTGCCCTGCTCTTCTCGTACGAGCGGATTGCGCGTGCCGAGGTCGTGTGCAGTTCCAAGGTGGCGGCCGTCTTCCTGGCAAGCCGCCGGTACGCGCTGCATGACCTGGAGGAGCGCACCGGCAAGAAGGTCGACATGCGCATCAGTGAGGCGTTCGCCGCCGACCGCGTGGACCTCTACGCCTACGACGACCGCGGTGCGGACATCGAACTCGAGCGGCTGCCCCGGCCGCCCGCGCCAAGGCTCGACGAACTCCCGGACCACGTCCCCGAGGCCGACGGCGACGATGACGATGACGCTCCCGAGGGATCGCGCGGCCGCGGTGGCCGCCGCCGCCGCCGCCGCAAGCCAGCCCCGGCCGATGCCACCGCGATCGCCCTCGCGGGTGGATTCGACGACCTGCCGACGCCGATGGCCGACGAGCCGAGCGTCTCCGAGATGATCCGGCAGGCCGATGCCGAGAAGGAGCGCCAGCGCCGCGACGAGGAGCGCCGCAAGCGCGACGAGGCGGCGGCACGTCGTCGCGAGGAAGCCGCCCGGCGCGCCGCCGAGCGTGCCGAACGCGGCGAGTCCGCCGATGACGAGGATGGCGACGACGCGGCGGACCGCGCCAATGGCGATGGTTCGTCGAACGGCGAAGACGGCACCTCCGAAGACGGCACTGGCGGCAAGCGCAAGCGCCGTCGCCGGCGTCGTCGCGGCAAGGGCGGCGCCGGGCGCGATGCCCAGGCGGGCGAGGCCGGCGCCGAGGGTGAATCGGCCGCCGGAGGCGGTGAAGCCGATGCAGAGGATCATGGCAGCGAGGACAATGCTGCGGAAGGTGCTGGGGGCGACGGCGCCGCGGGCGACGGGAAGCGCAAGCGGCGGCGGCGCCGCGGTGGGCGCGGACGCAAGCGTCGCGGCGACGGGGAAGGCGGAGGTTCGGGCCCCACCGAGGGCGATTCGGGGACCGACGATGGCGAAGCGACCCGCGAGTCCGTGGACCGACCGGAGCGCGCACCGCGTTCGGCCGATCGGCCACGACGGGATCCGGAGCCGACGGTCACCGCACCCGCCGAGCCGGAGCCGGCACCGATCGCCGCCGCCAAGAAGACCATCCGCAGCGTCACCGGATGGATGCGGCGCCTGAAGTCCCCGCCCACCGGCCAAGACGATCGCTGACCGGACCCGACCCGCGCCATGAGCACCGAACGCCGCATCATCATCTTGGGCAGCACCGGTTCGATCGGCACGTCCACGCTGGAGGTGATCCGCCACCTCGCCAACGGCGATGGGCCCCGGTACCGGGTGGTGGGCCTCGCCGCGGGATCGAACGCAGCGCTGCTTGCCGACCAGGCCGCTGCATTCGGGGTCCGGCATGTGGCGATCACCGATCCCGCCGCGGCCGCCGCGCTTCCCAAGGAACTGGAGTCGTTCTGCGGTCCGGATGCCGCGCGCGAACTGGTCGAGCGGGTGGCCGAGCCGGGCGACATGGTGATGGGCGCCATCGTCGGTGCGGCCGGCATCGCGCCGACGCTCGCCGCCATCGAGCGCGGCTGCAACGTGGCCCTGGCCAACAAGGAGACGCTCGTGGCCGCTGGTGCGGTGGTCCGCGAGGCGATCGCCCGCCGACGCGTCGAGCTGCTTCCCGTCGACAGCGAGCACAGCGCGGTGTTCCAGTGCATGCGCTCGGGCCGGCTGGATGAGGTCCGCCGCGTCATCCTCACCGCCAGCGGTGGGCCGTTCCGCACCTGGAGCGCCGAACGCACGCGCCACGCCACGCTCGCCGAGGCGCTGCGCCATCCCACTTGGCAGATGGGCCGCAAGGTCACCATCGACAGCGCCAGCCTCATGAACAAGGCGCTCGAGGTGATCGAGGCGCACTGGCTGTTTGATCTGCCGTCCTCGGCAATCGACGCCATCGTCCACCCCCAGAGCGTGGTGCACTCGTTCGTCGAATTCCGCGACGGCAGCACGATCGCCCAGCTCAGCCCGCCCTCGATGAAGCTGCCGATCCAGTACGCGCTCACCTGGCCCGAGCGTGCGGAGGGCTGCAGCCCGGCAATCGCCTGGGAGGCGATGCGTTCACTCGACTTCGAGCCCGTGGACCACGAGCGGTTCCCGGCCATCGGCCTGGCGCGACGCGTGATCGACGCCGGAGGCTCCGCGGGTGCGGCGTTCAACGCCGCCAACGAAGTGGCCGTGCAGGCGTTCATCGACGGCCAGATCCCGTTCGGTGACATCGCCGCCATCGTCGGCGAGGTGCTCGACGGCGTCGCGGTACGACCGGTGCACACCCTGGACGAGGTGCTGGCCGCCGATGCCGAGGCGCGCGCGTTCGCACGCGAGGCGGTCTCCGCCCGCCAGGCCGCTGCACGCTGAACGCGAACGCCCGGCACGGGCCGATCGCCTACGCTTGGCCCGCATGGAAGCCTTGGCCGACGGCAGAAACATGATCCTGATCCTTCTGGGCTTCGGGCTCTTGGTGTTCGTCCATGAGCTGGGGCACTTCCTGGCCGCGCGCTGGGCCGGAATTCGCTGCGAGAGCTTTGCGGTGGGGATGGGACCGGTCGTGGCCGCCTGGCGGCGCGGCATCGGCTGGCGTGCCGGTTCGACCGATCCGGCCACCGTCGCCAGGTTCGGCAAGCCCGCGATCGAGATGACCGACGAGGAGCTTGAGCGCCACGGCATCGGCGAGACCGAGTGGTCGCTCCGGCTGCTGCCCCTTGGCGGGTTCGTCCGCATGCTGGGTCAGGACGACCTCGACCCCGGCAAGGTGTCGGCGTCGCGCCGCAGCTACCAGCGTGCGCCCATCGGCCGGCGGATGTTGGTGGTGTCCGCTGGCGTGCTCTGCAACCTGGTGCTGGCGGTGCTGCTCTTCATGATCGCCTTCATGGTGGGCGTGCGCTTCGAGGCTCCGGTGGCCGGGGTCGTCCTCCCGGACATGCCGGCCGCCTCCGCCCGTGCGCTCGACGGCGGGACCGACGGGCTCCTCCCCGGGGACACCATCGTGGCCATCGACGGCGCCGAAACCCGCACCTTCGCCGACGTGCAGATCGCCTCGGCCATGGCGCGCCCGGGCACGCCGCTGGAGGTCGAGGTCGAGCGGCACGATCCCGTCACCCGTGCCGCCGAGCGGAGGCGATTCAGCATTGCTCCGAGCAAGGACGACCGGACCGGGCTTCTTGCGGTGGGCATCGCTCCCGCACTGTCCGGCGAGATCGGCGTACCCGCCGCGCGCGAACAGTCGCTGTTCGACGCCACCATGCGCGACGCCGGGCTGGAGCCCGCGATCGGGCCGGATGGGACCGCCGACCCGCTGCATCGACTGGTGGCCGTCCGCGTTCGAGGGGTCGACGGCACCGAGTCGGACGTAGCGGTCGCGGACGCCTGGAATGCCGAGTCCGGCGGGGCCCTGGCCACCGCCGCGCTCGACGATGCGGCGCGCGCCTCGGGCGGCACGCCGTTCGGAACCACGTGGATCACGCGCTCGGGCCGGACCGTCGAGCGCATGCTGGTGCCGGTCCCCGCGTACCAGCCCAT
>JBJOIF010000187.1:0-4454 GCA_046047335.1 Planctomycetota bacterium
ACCACCACCGCGCGCCAACGCCCGGCCGCGAGCGGCGCGTCCTTCGGCGTCACGCGAAGGACCCGCGTCGATGCAGCGGCGCGCGCCGACACCGGCAGTTGCGGATCGATGCGCCACTCGCGCACCGCTTCGGCGGACGACGCCCGCGCCGCGGGCGACCATCCCCCGGCCAGCGCCAGAGCACCCACCGCCACTGCGGAGGACAGCATCAGGGCGGTCCACGCCACCACGGCCCGGGGAACGTGCGGTCGAGCGATGCGGACGGCCTCAGGCATGACCCTTTCCATCGGCGCGGCGGACGCCGCCCCTGCAACGGCCACGCCCACGCCCGTCAGGAATTGGTCTTGGGCGCCAATCGGGCCCGTAACGCCGGCTGCGGGCGACCGAAAATGTCCGGCTCCTCGGCAGGCGGGGCACCGGATCGCATCGAATCAAACCGCTCGAACTGGGTGCGCGGGGCGTTCTCCGGGAACAGCTGCTTTGCGCAGCCGCCCGCAGCGAGCACCATCGCCGCCATTGCGGAGACCTTTCGAAGGGATGCCTTCACCACCGTCATGGTACGCGCCGGCTGCGGGAGCCCGGAGAGGAACGACCGCCGCGTTCCTGCCGCCCGGCCCGCTCGGGATCGGCGGATTGCTCCGAGACCTCCAGCGCCAGCCGCTCGAGCGCCGCACGAAAGTCCACGTCGACGATCGGCACCCCGCCCGTCACGCGCAGGCGCGTGGCCGCGAAGTTCAGGATGCCCCGCACGCCCGCCTCCACCAGCACGTCGGCCACGCCCTGCGCCGCGTCGGTCGGTACGGCGATGATCCCGATGTCGATGCCGCGCTCGCGGATCGCCCTGGGAAGCGACTCCATCGGCTCCACCGTCATGCCCGATAGGCGCCGACCGACCACCCCCGGCGCGCGGTCGAAGGCCGCCGCGATGACGAAGCCCTCGTCCTCGAACCGCCCATACGCCGCCAGCGCGCGACCGATGTTCCCCGCTCCCACCAGTGCAGCGCGCCACGAGCGGTGGACGCCGATCGCCGAGCGGATCGATCGCACCAGCTCATGGACGCCGTAGCCGACTCCCGGCCGGCCGGTGCGACCGAGCAAACCGAGATCCTTTCTGACCTGCGCGTCGGTGACCCCGCACGCGCTTCCGAGGCGGGTGCTGCTGACGGTGGACTCCCCCGCCGTTGCACGGCACTCGAGTTCCCGCAGGTACATGCTCAGGCGCTGCACCGCCGGACGGGGAATCCGCACGCGACCGGTCACGTGAGCGAGTGTAGCCTTCGGCCCATGCACATCGCCGACGTCATCGCGCGCGACGGCATGACCGCGAGCTTCGAGTTCTTCCCGCCACGCAGCGACCAAGGATGGACGGAGTTCCTCGGTTCGCTCGAACCCTTCGAAGAGCTGCGGCCCTCGTTCGTGTCGGTCACATATGGAGCGGGCGGCAGCACCCGCGACCGCACCGACGCCTTGGTCGCGCACCTGGCGTCGTCGACGGCGCTCGCACCGGTACCGCACCTCACCTGCGTCGGGCACACGACGTCTGAGATCGACGGCATCCTCGCCGGCTACGCGACGCGTGGCGTCGGCAACGTGCTGGCCCTCCGTGGCGATCCGCCAAAGGCAGGCGCGGCCGCCGAGGTCGGGCACTTCCGCCACGCCGCCGACCTGGTGCGCGCGGTGCGGGCGTTCAATGCCTCCGGCCGACACCCGGACCCACGCGGCTTCGGGATCGGGGTGGCTGGGTTCCCGGAGGGGCACCCCGAGACCCCCAACACGCTGGTGCAGATGGACCACCTGCGCGCCAAGGTCGATGCCGGCGCCGACTTCGTCATCACCCAACTGTTCTTCGACAACGATGCTTTCTTCGACTGGCGCGACCGCTGCCGCCTGGCCGGGATCACCGTGCCGATCATCGCGGGCCTGATGCCGGTGACCACGCTGGCCGGCCTTCGCCGGATGGCCGACCTCGCGGCGGGAACCCGCTTCCCGGCCCCGCTGCTGCGCATGATCGGCCGTTGCCAGGACGACCCGGAGTCGGTCGCCAACGCGGGCATCCATTGGGCCACCGAGCAGGCAAGGGGCCTGATGGACCGCGGCGTGGACGGCGTCCACTTCTACACGCTCAACAAGAGCGACGCCACGCGGCGGATCTACCGCACCCTCGGCTTGGCTGGGCGCGTCGGCGCGGTCGGGTGAAGCGCCGTCAGTCCTTCGGGATCCACACCCGGTCAAGCACGGTGAGCAGCGCGTCGTCGGGGCGGGTGGCGCGCATCGAATCGAGCCCCTCGCGCAGCACGGACGGCTGTTGCGTCTGGAAGCCGATGTAAGCGATCACCAGGCCGAAGTCGAATCGGTCGCTGCGAAGTTCCTGCGACGCGGTCGGCAGGCTGGCGGCAGCCAACCGGTCCCGCGCGGCGCCAAGTGCCGAGTCCATCCGCGCCGGCGGCGGAAGGATCCCCGGAGCCAGTCGGGTGTCGATCATCTCCGGGTGCATTGCGTAGAGCTTGCGCAAGGAGAGCGCCGCGCTCACATGCAGGCCCGCCCCGAGCTGCGCATTGGCCAGGCCCGCCATCGCGAACGCGCTGTTGGGGAGCACCTGCAGCACCGAGGCGTAGCGCTCCTCGGCACGGAAGAACTCGCCCTTGGCCATCGCGTCGGCGCCGAGCTGCATCATGTCCTTGATCGCCGAGGAGTCCTCGGGCACGAGCGACTGCATCGTGCGCCCATGGCGGAGGATGAACGCCAGGTCGTCGATGTTCGGAGTGCGCTCCGTGTCCTTCTCCGCCTCCTCGGGCTTGCCCGAACCGTCGGAGTCGCCCCGGTCCTCACGAGGACGCCCGGGCGTGTCGTCGGCACCTGGAGCCATCGGGTCGGCCGCCTCCGCACCCGGAAGGTCAGCGCCCGGGATCCGGCCAGCCGCGTCGGCGCCCGACTCGACGCCGCTGCGCAGCAGCCGGCCGCGCAGCCAGTCCATGTCCGCGCCCAACCTCCGTTCCACTTCGCGCGAGCGATCGAGCTCGCCGCCGCCCAGCCGGTCCGGGAGCCGATCCGCGGCACGGGCCCGGAGCGAATCGATGATCGCCGTGTATTCGGGGGCGAGCGTCGGCCGCATCACCACGGAATCGGCGAGGGATTGCCCAGGGAGAAGCGACGTCTCCGCCAGTGGCATGCCCACCACCATGTCGCGCTGCGTTCGGCCCTGCAGGATGTCCTGCTTGAGGCGCTGCCGGTCGTAGGCACTGAGGCCGAGCGACGCCAGCGAGTCGTCGAGGGCAATCTCCTGCCGCTGCGATCGCCCGCTCGCCGAGATCGACTGCGAGACCCGCCAGTTGAGGCGCTCGGAGACGTCGCGCGTGTTGCCGGGATCGATGAAGTCCGCCTGACGGCGCATGCCGCGGGCCCCGTCGGCCGAGAAACGGTCGAAGGCGATGCGGGCGTCCAACGGCTGCTGATCGGTCAGGATGTCGCGGGCCGAGGCATTCGCGTACGTGCGGGTGTACATGATGGCGCCGAACTGCTGGCTCGCCTGCAGTGGGTTGTAGCCCGACTGCCACATGTACGGGCTGGAGTAGATGCTGTAGGCGCTCCAGAAGCGATTGTCGTCGGCACCGGTGTTCCCGGTGAATTCCGACTGCTCGCGGTAACCGACGCTGCCCCGGAACTGCCGACCGCCGCCGACGTCGCCGGTGACGATCAGGTTGCGCGAGTAGTAGTCGACCTTGTCGGCCTGCCCGTTGTCGCCGGATGCGCCGACGCGCGGGCTCGCATCGAGCACGCCGTACCTCGGCCCCTGCCGGGGATCGCTGTGGCGCGTGTCGCGCTGCAGCACGTTGCCGCCCAGCGCGTCCTGAGCGCCCGCCGTGCCCGCGGGAACCGCCAGGACCAGCATCAGCGCACCGGGAACGATCGACGAAGTCCGCATCGCCCAAGCGTAGCATCGGGATGCGTGCCCTCCATGCAGGAAAGCCTCCCGTCCGATCCGGAACGCCCGGGAACGGCCATGCCGCGTCCTGCGCGCGGCCGCCACGTCCCGCGTGCGAGCCCCTTGGCGGTCACGCTCACGCTGGCGTGCGTCGCCTTCGCGATCCTGGTCGGGGTGACCGGGCCTCGCCTACGGGCGCGCCATGGATCCGCGCAGCAGGACCTTCCGCTCGGCGAGCTCGCGCAGGTGGCGGCGCTGCACGAGGCGCGTGCACTGCTCGACATGCAGCGCGGACGGTCGCGCGAGGCCGCGCTCGCCCTGCTTGCCGACATCGCGCGCGAGACGGTGGGCAGGGACCGAGGCGCCGACCTCGAGGAAGCGGGCTTCCGGCCGCTCGACGCGCGGATCGTGGAAGTGGCGCCCGGCGTGAAGGGCGCGATGGTCGTGTACGCGTCCGCCGCTCCCGAGCGCATCGCCTCGGTGACCATGCTGCCCGACGACGGCCGGACGGTGCTCCTCGATGGGTTCGGCC
>JBJOIF010000188.1:0-2565 GCA_046047335.1 Planctomycetota bacterium
CTCTGCGGGGCCATGCTGGTGTGCCACGCCACCGACCTGGTGTGGCTCTTCCTGGCCTTCGAGCTCTGCTCCCTGCCCACCTACGTGCTGGTGGCCATCGGCCGGGGCGCCGATCGCAGCATGGAGGCCGCGATCAAGTACTTCTTCCTTGGTGCCATGAGCACCGCCACGATGCTGTTCGGCTTCGCGCTCCTGTACGGCGCCACCGGCACCGTGGAACTGGCTGGCATGCGCGAAGCGTTCATGCTGCAGGCACAGACCGGCGGCCTGGGCACCGTCGCCGTGGTCGGCATCCTGATGGCGCTGATCGGCGTGTGCTTCAAGCTGGCGGCGGCGCCGATGCACTTCTACGCGCCCGACGTGTACGAGGGCGCCTCGACGCCCGTGGCGGCGTTCATCAGTTTCGTGCCCAAGGTCCAGGGGTTCGTCACGCTCATCCTGCTCCTCGGGACGGTGGGCTGGAGCGCCAACGGCACGCCCGACATCCCCGCCACGGTCTCGGCCGTGCTCTGGATGATGGCCGTGCTGACGATGACGGTGGGCAACATCGGCGCGCTCCTGCAGCGTTCGGCCAAGCGGATGCTGGCGTACAGCTCGATCGCCAACTCGGGCTACATGCTGGTGGGCATCCTGGCGGGGCCGACGGTTGGCATCGACGCCACGCTCCTCTACCTGCTCACCTACGGCGTGGCCAACCTGGCGACCTTCGGTGCGCTGGCGGCGCTGGAGCGCAACGGCCACGAGGTCGACTCGATCGACGACCTGGCGGGCCTTCGCACCCGAGCGCCCATGGTGGCGCTCGCGATGGCGATCGGCGCACTCAGCCTGACCGGCATCCCCCCGCTCCTGGGCTTCTGGGGCAAGCTCGACATCTTCGTCGCGAGCGCCGAGAGTGCCCAACGGGCGCTTCTGGTGCTGATGGCCCTCAACAGCGGCGTCGCCGCGTTCTACTACCTGCGTCTGGTGGCCCTTCCCTTCGTGAGCGAACCCACCCCCCGCACGCAGGGGGTGATGGCGGTCCAGAGCCCGTGGCCTCGGCTCGGCGCGCTGGTGTTCGCCATGGGGTGCATCGCGCTGCCGTTTGCCTCGGGGGACCTCAAGCGCGAGACGGAAGCCGCCGCCCGTCCCGCCGGGGCCACGGACCGGGCCGGGGTAACGACGTCCGGAACCGGGGCGCCCCTCCCAATCCTGACCCAGAAGGACTTCCGCTGACGGCCGGAGGTCGCTATCATCTTCCCCTCTCCAACGACAGTTGGATGAACACGCGACCGTAGCTCAATTGGATAGAGCATCGGTCTACGAAACCGAAGGTTGCTGGTTCGAGCCCAGCCGGTCGCGTTGATATTCGTCCCGGTCCTCCCGTTCCAATTTCTTGGTCGAGAATCCGGGGCGCGTCGGGGGCGAAGCAACAGCACATCAGGAACGCGGCCCAGCGAGAACGCCATGGCCGCCGCGGCGGCGCCCCGCCTGAACCAAACCTGAATGTCCGAAAACCGCCTTCTTGAACGAACCCTGAACCCAATGCAAGCGTTTTAGGGGGGTCGGGCTAGACTCGTCCCGGCCCTGTTC
Source organism: Planctomycetota bacterium (assembly GCA_046047335.1). Taxonomy (GTDB): domain Bacteria; phylum Planctomycetota; class Phycisphaerae; order Phycisphaerales; family SM1A02; genus UBA966. The sequence goes on from JBJOIF010000188.1 coordinate 1,570, forward strand.
AGTGCACGACAGGCCACCAGTATCCGTCCAGACCAGGAGATCCATGATGCGCTTCTTTGCCACGATGGGCATGGCTGCCCTCAGCCTCACCGCCTTCTCAACCGCCGCGATCGTCATCAACGAAGTCCGGACCGACATGTCCGGCACCGACACCGACGAGTACATCGAGCTGAAGGGCATGCCGGGCGAGTCGTTGGCGGGGCTGACGCTCGTGATCATCGGCGACGGAACCGGAACCGCAACCGGCGAAATCCCGGCGACCAAGAGCGGTGCCGTGGAGTTCGTCTGGCAGTTCGGCAAGGGCGACGTGATCGGCTCGAACGGCTTCCTGGTCCTGCGCAAGGACACCATGGTCACCCCGATTGACGCGGGTGCCACCCAGGTCACCATCCTTCCGGACGTCGCCACCGGCGTCTTCGAGAACGGCCAGAACTCGACGGTCCTGTTGGTGAGCGGCTTCTCGGGCACCAACACCACCAACGGCGTGGTACCGATGGCCGACGGCCAAGACCTGGACACCGACGACAACGGCACGCTGGACGTGACGCCGTGGACGGCGATCGTCGACAGCATGGTGGTCAAGCAGAGCCCCGGCAGCGCGCCCGACGCCTCCAACGTGTGGTGGTACAGCGCGAACGCCTGCGGCCCGTTCATCTCCCGCAGTTCGCAGACCACCACCACCGGCGGCCTCTTGGCGTACTGGGGCTTCAACGACAACGCCCTCCCGGGCGGCGGCAACGGCTACCTGGCCGGACGCTTCCCGCTGGCGGCCGACGCCGGTGACCAGGCGTCCACGGCCGTCGTCGACATCGGTGGCGGCCTGCTCTTGGACACGATCACCAACACCGGCGGAGACCTCGTCTACCAGTGGCTCCAGTCCTTCGGTGGCACGACCAACAACGCGCTGGCAGGCGTGATCTCGGGCGGCAGCCTGGCGGTCCAGGGCGGCACGGGAGCCACGGCCGCCGGCGGCGGCAACAACGGCAGTCACGTGGA
>JBJOIF010000189.1:0-10278 GCA_046047335.1 Planctomycetota bacterium
AGGGACGACGGATGCCGCTTCCCGAGAAGCCGGAGCCGATCCAACTGGCCGCCGCCCTGCCGGAAGTGCCGTTCCACGGCGAACTCGTCCGGCACCTGGCACCCTGGCTCGACGCAGCCCATGGGCAGGCCGCAGGGTGGCGGCTGCGCGTTCGCCACCCGCCAGCGCCATCCGGGCTGTGCATGGCCCCCGACCGGGACGCACGCTGACGCCCGACCCGTCGCGGCATGGCATCATGCCGCCATGACCATCGCCGAGCAGGCTCCCCTCCTTCACGATCCGGAGGCCACGCCGCCGATCGTGGCGACCATCGGCCGGTGGGCTGGACCAGCGCTCGGCGCGCTGCTGGTGACCATGACCCATCCGGGGGCGGGCGGCGTCGGCGGACTGGCGGCGGACGCCTCGTGGACCCTCGGCCTGCTTGCCTGGATGGCCACGTGGTGGATGACGCAGGCGGTGGAGATGGCGGTGACCGCGCTCCTCCCCATCATCGTCCTTCCGCTCTTGGGGATCGGCTCGTTCCGCGAAGTCGGTGGGAACTACGCCGACCAAGTGATCTTCCTCTTCGCGGGCGGGACCACGCTGGGGTGGGCCTTGGAGCGACACGGCCTGTCCGCACGGTTCGCGGCGGGTCTGCTGCGCATCGCCGGACGATCGCCGGCGGCGACGGTGGCGGCGTTGCTGGCGGCGAGCGCGATCATCAGCGCCTTCGTGAGCAACATGGCGACGACGGCCGCGCTGCTGCCGCTCGCTGCGGGCGTGGCATCGAGCGCGGTGGCGCGGCCAGGCACCTCCGACGCCGCCGCGGCGCGCGGCGCACGGCACCTGATGACCGCGTGCATGCTGGCCGTCGCCTACGGCTCGTCGATCGGTGGGGGGGCGACCATCATCGGCAGCCCGCCAAACCCGATCGCAGCGGAGTACCTGGCGACGCAGGGACAGCCGATCGACTTCCTCGGATGGCTCCGGATCGGTGCGCCGGCGGCCGTACTGATGGGTGGACTGACGGTCGTGGTGCTGCTGCGGATGCTTCCGGTCCGCGATGTGGTGCTGCGGGCTCCCGCCGCCGACGCCACGCTCCCGCTCTCGCCGGCGGCGTGGTCCACGGTGATCGTGTTCGCGCTGGCGGTGCTCGCCTGGACCACGTCGAAGGCGTGGCCCCCGCCGTGGCGCCCGGCCGGGCTCACGGATGGCGGCATCGCCATCACGGCGGCGGCGTTGCTGTTCCTGCTTCCGGCACGCGACGGCACCTCGACGCGCGTGGTGCCCTGGCGCGCGGTGCGCGACCTGCCGTGGGGCGTGTTCGTCCTGTTCGGCGGAGGGCTCGCGCTGGCCGATGCCATGCAGCGCACCGGGCTGTCGGAGGCGGTCGGCAACGCCGTGGCCGGGCTCGAGGGAGTCCCGGTGCTCCTGGCCGTGGCCGCCGTCGTGACGGCCATGGTCTTCGCCAGCGAGATCGCCAGCAACACGGCCCTTGCCGCCACGGCCGTGCCGATCGTGGGAGCATTGGCCCCGGCGCTCGGGATTCCCCTGCGCCCGGCGGTGATGGCGGCCACGCTGGGCGCGAGCTACGCCTTCATGCTTCCCGTCGGCACGCCGCCCAACGCGCTGGTGTTCGCCACCGGCAGAGTCCCGGCCGGGGCCATGCTGCGCGTCGGCTTCGTGCTGAACCTGGTGTCGGTGGTGGTGGTCACCGCGGTGATCATGCTGCTGGCGTGACCGTCCCTGCCCCGGGCCGGCTCACGGCGCGGCGCGGCGGATCGCCAGCACTCCCGTGGACATGCAAGCACCGCCGATGACGGCGAGCACGGTGAGCGGCATGGCGAACTCGGCGACCGACCAACTCCGCCAGGTGGCGCCCTCGGTGGCAAGGAGCGCCCAGGTGAAGGGGCTGGCGTTGCTCGCCATCCGCAGGAATGCCGGCATGAACACGAGCGGCACCGTGCCGCCACCCACCATCGCGAGCACCAGGAGGATGGCCCGACCCGCCCCCTGCGCGCCGCCTTCGGTCCGGAAGCCGGCCGCCAGCAGCATCATGACGCCCGCGAACGCGAACGAGGTCACCGCCGTGACCACGACGAGCATGGGCCAGTTCGACACGGCCACGCCGAAGAAGAGCACGCCGCACGTCAGCAACACCCACTGCGTCAGCATGCACGCGGCGAAGCAGCCAAAGGCCTTGCCGACGAGCACCTGCCCGATCGTCATCGGCGACACGAGCAACCGGATCATGGTGCCGCGCTGACGCTCCTCGGCGATCGCCGAACCGAAGGAGAGCACCGCTCCGAATAACGCCCAGGCGATTCCCTGCGTGAAGGAGATCGCGAAGCTGTTGGCCGGCACGCCGGGCCGCATGGCGAGCGCGGTCACCGCCACACGCACGGGCTGCCATGACGCCAGGGGGTTGCCGCCCGCGGGAGCGCCGTCCGGGGCGGGATCGTCGGCCGAACCCGGCCCTGCCCCCGTCGATCCCGCCGCCGCCATGGCCCGCACCCGCGAGAGCGCCGTGCCCAGCGCCAGGCGATCGGTGAGCGGCATGTCGGCGGCGCGCATCGCCGACTCCACGCGATCGAGCGCGGCCGAGAGACGCTCGGCGTCGGCAAGCGATGCGAACGCCGCGCGGAATCCGGCTTCGTGCAGCTTGCCCGTGAGCAGGCCGGACTCTGCCCGGCGCGACGGATCGACCACCAGTTCGAGCCGCGCCCCATCGCCGGTCAGCATGCCGGACACCCGCTCGTCCCAATCGGCCGGAATCACGACCAGTGCCGCCGCCGACGCGCGGCGCACGAGCCGCTCGCCCTCGGCACGGTCCGCCACCGGCACGGCCACGAACGATCCGTCCTCGGCGAGCGCCCGCAGCAGGTCGCGCGAGCCCGCCGACTCGCGCTCGGCGAGCACCGCCACGCGCATGGGCTCTGCCGTGGTGCCGCTGAACACGAACCCGAAGAACAGGGCGATCGCAAGCGGGAACACGAAGGTGAAGAATGCCGCAGCCCGGTCGCGGACGAGGAGGCGCAGGTCCTTGGCGGCAAGCGTGAGGGCGGCGTGCATCGGTCAGTCCCGCAGGCTCCTGCCCGTCAGCGAGAGGTACACCGCCTCGAGCGACGCCCCGTGCTCGGCGAGCATCGACCGCACCGCGCCTTCCGCCAGCACGCGTCCATGATCGACGATCGCGACGCGGTCGCAGACGCGCTCGGCCTCCTCCATGTAATGGGTCGTGTACAGCACGGCATGGCCGGCATCGGCAAGCTCGCGCACCAGCTCAAGGATGCCGGTGCGGCTCTGCGGGTCGACGCCCGCGGTCGGCTCGTCGAGCAGCACGATCGGCGGCCGGTGCACGATCGCCGCCGCCAGGTTGAGCCGCCGCTGCATGCCGCCCGAGAAGGTGCCCACGCGGTCATCGGCCCGGGGCAGCAAGCCCACCCGCGCGAGCAGTTCCTCGGTGCGGGCGCTCGGATCCTGCACGCCGTGGATCCGCGCCAGGAACACCAGGTTCTCGCGCGCGGTCAGGCTTCCGTAGAGCGCGATGCTTTGCGGCGCCAGACCCAGCAGCCGTCGCGCCGCTGGCGACGTGGGTGGCCCGGCGTCGCCGATCTCCACGCGGCCGGCGTCAGGGGCCACGAGGCCCGTGCACACGGCGATGGTCGTGCTCTTGCCCGCGCCGTTGGGCCCAAGGAGCCCGAGCACCTCGCCGCGCTGCACGTGGATGGACACGCCATCCAGGGCGCGAGCCGCTCCGAAGGACTTGTGGAGATCGAACGCGCGCAGCACGGGCCGCACAGACTACGGCGCGCCGCGTCAGCGAGCGATCGCCGGTCGCACCTTCATGCACGCGTCGACCACGGCCAGGGCGCGCTGGCGGGCCTCCCCCTCCAGGGGCAGCCGCGGCAGCCGGACTCGCTCGGACCCCCAGCCAGCACGGGCCTGCGCCAGCTTCACCAAGTGCACGAACTCCGGCACCGCATCGAGCCGAAGCAGCGGAAGGAACCACCGATAGAGTTCCTCCGCGTCCTCGATTCTGCCCTCGCGGAACAGGTGCACCAGGCGCATGGACTCCGCCGGGAATCCATTCACCAGGCCGGCCACCCATCCGTCGGCGCCGGCCGCAAGGCCTTCCAGCACCATGTCGTCGATCCCCACGAAGAGCGCCACTCGCTCGCCGAGCCGGGCCCGGATCGCGGTGAAGCGGCGGATGTCCCCGCTCGACTCCTTCATCGCGTGCAGATTCGGGCACGCCACCGCCAGTTCCTCCAGCTGCTCCGGCAGCACGTCGGTGCCGTAGGCGGGTGGATTGTTGTAGAGCATGCACCCGAGCGGCGTGGACTCGAACACGGTGGCGAAGTGCGCGCGCGTCTCGCGCCACGATCCGCGGTACGCGTATGGCGGCAGCACCATGAGGCCGCGGCATCCGTCCTCGTGCGCGGCCCGCGCGATGCCGACGGCCTCCCGGGTTCCGCAGGCGCCCACCGCCGCCACCACTGGGATCTCGGCGGGGAGCGCGGCGACGGCCGCACGCCACAGTGCACGGCGCTCATCGAGGTCGAGCGCCCCACCCTCGCCGAGCGAGCCGGGAGTGATGATGGCATCGCACCCATGGCCAGCGAGCCACGCCACATGCCGACCGAACAGCTCGAGGTCGATCGCGCCATCGCCCCCGAACGGGGTGGTCACCGCCGGGAAGACCCCGCGCCACGCCGATGCGGATCCCAATGCGACTCCGGGAGAGCGAACGGAACGATCGTGCGACGTCATGCGTGGCCTGGGGTAGAGGGTGGGATGCCGTGGCGGAACGGGTCAGACGGGTCGATCACCAGGTCTCCCTCGGCGACGATCCACGCGCGCCCGGTGATGGTCGGGAGAATGCCGCCCTCCGGATCCGGTTCGCACGTGGCCTCGAAGACGCTGCCAATCACGGACTCCTGCCGCCAGGTCCGCCCCGGGCCGAACTCGCCCCGGGCCACCATGCAGGCCAGCGCCGCGCTGGTTCCCGTGCCGCACGGCGAGCGGTCGTACGCGCCGCCGGGGCACAGCACGAAGGCACGGCCGTCGTTGGCCGGATCGAGCGGAGGGGAGAACAACTCGACGTGATCGACCGCACGACCGTCGATGTCGGCGAGCCCGGCGCGCTCGAGCGCACGCCGGCACATCCAGGCGGTTCGAGTCAGCGCCTCGATGTTGGCGCGGTCGACGCGTTCCCCGTGGTCATGCACGAGGAGGAACCCGTTCCCGCCCCACGCCACGTCGCCATGCACCGTGCGCCCGTCCTCGAGCCGCAGCTCGACGTCGGCGCGGTGCAGGTACGACCGCACGTTCCGCACCGACACGCGACCCTCGGGTCCAGCATGAAGGACGGCGGTCACCGTGCCCACCGGCGTGTCGAGGTGCACCTCGCCCGGGTGAACGATGCCCAGGGGCGCCAGCGTGCGCACCACGCCGATCGTGCCGTGCCCGCACATCCCAAGCAGTCCGACCGAGTTCCAGAAGATGACGCGGGCCGCACAGCCCGGGCGCGACGACGGCAGCACCATCGCGCCCACCAGCACGTCGTTGCCGCGTGGCTCGTCGACGGTCGCTCCGCGCAGCCACGCGTGCCGTCCCATGAGATCGCGCGCCTGGTCGGCGACGGTCGCCCCCTCGGGAGTCGGCCCACCGTCCAGCACCACGCGCGTGGGCTCGCCCTCGGTGTGACTGTCGACGAACCGGACACGCAAGGCTGCCATCCCGTGGAGGATAGGGAGCGGCCCGGTAGCCTCCGGGAATGGACCGACGCTCCTTCCTGCATGCCGGACTCGCCGTGCCCGCCGCCGCCGCGATCGCCCGCGGCACGCTGGCTCAGGCAGGTGACGCCACTCCGGTTTCAGCGGGTGCGGAGCCCCGCCCCTTGCGCCAATCGGTGTGCGCCTGGTGCTTCCCGGGCATGACCCTGCCGGCCTTGTGCGAACTCGCCAAGCGCCTCGGGATCGGCAGCGTCGAACTGCTCGACGAGGACCAGTGGCGCGAGCCCGCCCAGCATGGCCTGACGTGCGCCGTGGCGAACGGCCCCGGCGGAATCACCCAGGGATGGAATCGACCGGAGAACCACGACCGGCTGGTGTCCCGCTCGGAGGAACTGCTGCCCCGGATCGCCGCGGCGCGCATCCCGCAGATGATCGTGTTCAGCGGCAACCGCGCGGGCCTGTCCGACGCCGACGGGCTCGCCCACTGCGCCGACGGCCTGCGGCGCATCATGCCCCTCGCCGAACGCACCGGCGTGACGGTGATCATGGAGCTCCTCAACTCGAAGGTCGACCACCGCGACTACATGTGCGACCGTACGGCGTGGGGCGTGGAGTTGTGCAAGCGCGTCGGCAGCGATCGCTTCCGGCTCCTCTACGACATCTACCACATGCAGATCATGGAGGGCGACGTGATCCGCACGATCGAGGAGTCGCACCCGTGGATCGCGCATTACCACACGGCGGGTAACCCCGGTCGCAGCAACCTCGACGACACGCAGGAGCTCAACTACCGGGCCATCTGCCGTGCCATCCGGCAGACCGGGTTCACGGGGTGGGTCGCACAGGAGTTCATGCCCCGGGGGGACGCCGCCGCCGCACTCGAGGCCGCGGTCCGCACCTGCGGATGACGGGCGCGCCGGGGATGGGTTCTGGCGTATCCTCCGCGCCCCATGAGCACGTTCGAGAACATCGGCTACAACGAGTCGGAGCGGCAGTTCCATGAGCGCGACCAGGAGCTCCTCCGCAAGCTCCGCGCCCAGCTCGACGAGCAGCGCGCTGCGGCCGCGGCCGACGGGCAGAAGGCCGCGCACTGGATGAAGTGCCCCAAGTGCGGCGGGCAGATGAAGGAAGTGATGATGGCCGGTGACGGCTGTTCGGTGGCGGTGGACCAGTGCACCGCGTGCGGCGGCGTCTACTTCGATGCCGGCGAGCTGGCGCTCCTGCTCGGCAAGCGCGACGGCGGTTCGCGCATCCTCGACGACTTGATGGGCTGGGTCCCGGGCTGGGGCAAGGGGCGCAAGTACTTCACGAAGTGACCGAGGCACCGTGGCTCAGGCGCGGCCCGGGCGAGCGGCGCACCCGCGACAAGCAACACGTCAAACGAAGAAGCCGCCCCGCGATCGGGGCGGCTTCGTCATGTGCTGGGGTGTTCCTCCGGGCCCGCTCAGAAGCGGCCGGTGGTGTTGACCGTGTTGTATGGCGTGCCGCCCGGGCGCTCCATCAGCCACACGCGGCTCCACTCGTCGGCGAGCGCGCGCAGGTTCTGGTTGTAGATCATCGAGTCGTTCTGGCGCCGCGCGTCCCACGACTCGAGCTGGCCGTTCATGTCCGGGGTCGGATTGGTCGCGATCCGGTCGAACGACACGATGTACGCGCTGTTGCAGGTCTCGTCGAGGTCGGCGATCCGCTTCTTCATGGCGTCCGACAGGGTCTCGGAATTGGCCTTCTCGGCCTCCACTTCCTGACGCTGCTTCTTCAGCGCGTTCTGCAAGGCCGCGGGAAGCGCCTCGACCATCGAGTCGCCTTCGCTCAGCTCATACCAGTGGGTGTCCGGCAGCTTGTCCGACCCGTACAGGGTGGTCGGCTGGGGCGCGTAGCAGCCTCCCACCACGAGGGCGGAGGCCAGGGCAACGGGAGCGGCAAAGCGGGACAGCTTCATGGGATCGTTCCTTGGATCGGCCGGGGTTGAGTTCCGGCGCGGGCGGGCAGGATAGCGCAACCGGCGCCCCCCGACCGACCCGGTCGATACGCCCCCCGACCACGGGCGGATCCCGCGGATTCTCAGGCTTCGATGACCTGCAGGCGCTCCGGGGTGGTCACCTCGGTCACCCCGAGCCGCTCCTTCAGGGCCACGGCCAGAGCGGCCCGCTGCCGGGGCTCGCCGTGGGTCAGCACGACCCGAGGCGCCCCCGCCGACGTTGCCGATCGCAGCCACTCGATCAGCCCGCCCTGCCCGGCGTGCGCGCTGAGGCCGCCGACGGTGCGGATGTCGGCGCGGACGATCACGTCCTCGCGGAAGATCCGCACGGTCTTGGCCCCCTCCACCAACCGGCGCCCCAGGGAACCCTCGGCCATGAAACTCGTCAGCAGCACCTGCACCCCGCGCTTCCAGAGGTTGTGCTTCAGGTGGTGCACGATCCGACCGCCCTCGCACATGCCGCTGCCGGCGATCACGATGGACGGATCCCAGCGCTCGTTGAGTTCCCGGCTCTGTTCGGGGGTGACGATCGGGTGCAGGTTGCCGAGGTCGCGCCGCATCTGCCCGCTGCGCACCAAGCCCCGGGCCTCGGCGTCGAACTCGTCGGGATACTTGGAATAGATCTCGGTGGCCCGGATCGCCATCGGGCTGTCCAGATAGATCGGGACCGACGGCGTGCGGCCATCGCGGGTGATCTCGGCCAGCACGTGGAGCAGGAGCTGCGCCCGGCCGATGGCGAAGCTCGGCACCAGGACCTTCCGCTTCTGCCACGCGCTCTGCTCGAGGATGCCCTTCAGCTCGGCCATGGTCTGGTCGGCCGGGCGGTGGTTGCGGTCGCCGTAGGTGGACTCGAGGAACACGAGGTCGGCCGGCGGGCACGGCACCGGGTCGCGAAGGATCGGCATGCAGCTCTGCCCGAGGTCGCCCGAGAACACCACCCGGCGCTCCGACCCGTTCTCGCGCACCTTCATCAGCACGCTCGCGGACCCCAGGATGTGGCCCGCATCCTGGAACTCGATGGTGATGCCCGAGGCCACCTCCACCACCTCGCCGTACGCGTGGCCCTTGAAGCGCTCGACGATCGGGCGCACGTCCTCCGCGCGGTACAGCGGGTGCGCCTCGCCCTCTTGCCCGGTGCGCTCGCGCCAGCGGTTCTCGCGGGCGGCGTCGCCCTCCTGGATGCGAGCGCTGTCCATGAGGATCAGTTCGGCAAGCTCGCAGGTGGGCCGGGTGGCGTGCACCGTGCAGGGAAGCCGCTTGAGGAGCGGCAGCCGCCCCACGTGGTCGAGGTGCGCGTGGGTCAGCACCACCGCGTCGAGCCGGGTGGGCACCACGGGAGCGATGTCCGCGTTCTTGCCGTTGTCGGCGCCGCGGCCCTGGAACATCCCGAAGTCGACCAGCACGCGGGCGCGGTCGGTCTCCACCAGGTAACCGCTGCCCGTGACTTCGCCCGCCGCTCCGAGGACCGTGATGCGCATGACGTCAGGCTACGCGCCCGTCACGACCATCGCGTCGGCGGCAGCACGGCCGCCCCCGGGCCGGGAGTGACCCGCATCCACGTGGGACGGCGCCGGAACCGGCGCTCAAATCCCGAGGCGATGCGCTCCGGGATCGACGCGCCCCGCGGCGCGTCGGCGAGCACGATCACCGATCCGCCGAACCCGGCCCCCGTGAGACGGGCGCCGTGCGCGCCGCCGGCGTCGCCGATCGCGCGCGCGGCATCGACCAAGACGTCGAGCTCCGGCGTGCTCACCGCAAAGTCGTCGCGGAGCGACTGGTGGCTCTGCGCCATGTACATGCCGAAGAGCTGCAGGTCTCCTCGGCGAAGCGCGTTGGCCGCCGCCTGCACCCGCTGCGTCTCGCGGATGACGTGCCGTGCGCGTCGCACCAGGAGGTCGGGCATCGCCTTCGTGCGAAGCATGGGCTCGTCCGCATCGCGCAGGCTGCGGACGCCGAGGGCGCGCGTGGCCTCGTCCACTTCGCGACGTCGCTCCGCGTACCGGCCATCGGCGAGCGAGCGGTGCACGCCCGGATCGATCACCCACACCGCCGCCACGTCGTCCGGGGGGAACGGCACGAAGCGCACGTCGAGCGAACGGCAGTCGACGAGCATCGCGTGCCCGGCCCGCCCGAGCGCGGATGCCACTTGGTCCATCATCCCGCTGGGGATGCCGAGGAACTCGCACTCGGCCTCGTGCGCCAGCCGCGCCAAAGGCAGCCCGAAGAGCGGCGTGCGCAGCGCATCGGCGAGCGCCGTCGCGAGCGCCACGCCCAGCGCCGCGCTGGAGGCGAGCCCCGCGCCGATCGGGATGTCGCTGGCGATCGCCACCTGGAGCGGTGGCACCACCGCGCCCTCCCGCAGGAACCCCACCATGACCCCGGTCACCAGATTCGACCACGCCTCCGGTCCCGTGGCACGCGCCTGCGCCGCGTGCGTGGCGGGGTCGGGCAGCTCGACCATTGAGCGGAGATCCTCGCTCCATGCCCTCCATCGTCCGTCGGGCGCGGCTCTGACCGCCACCGCGCAGTCGCGGTCGATGGCGATCGGCAGCACCACGCCGTCGGCGTAGTCGACGTGCTCGC
>JBJOIF010000190.1:0-4114 GCA_046047335.1 Planctomycetota bacterium
AGGTACTTGTCCTGGCCGTCGTCGACGATCACCAAGTCGAGGCGCCCGTCGCCGTTCAGGTCGGCCTTCTCACCGTTGTACGGTTGGCCGGCGGCGATGTTCTTGAGGGAGAACCCGGCGCCCGAGGCGCTCTTGGTGTAGACGCTGACCGCCTGGCCGCCGGTGAGTGTGTTGATGCGGACGATGTCGTCGCGGCCGTCGCCGTTGAAGTCGCCGGCCACGGCCATGTTGCCGAACGCGGAGTCCATCTGCTCGGCCGTCAGGACGGTGCTGCTGGCGTCGTAGAAGAACCCGGGCTGCTCCGCGCCCCGGTTGAGGAGCAGCTTGTTGTCGAAGTCGTTGGTGGCGTTCTCCGGAGGGCTGAGCTGGCACTCGCCCGCGTCGTTGGTGTCGCCGTCACCGTTGATGTCGTAGCAGATGGTGCCTGAGGTCTCCGGCGTGTCGTAGTCGGTGTAGAAGATGTCCGGGTAGCCGTCGCCGTTGTAGTCCCCGACCGCGGCATCGCAGAAGCGGGGGTTCGAGCCGGTGCCGTTGCGCGCGTAGAGGCGGGGCAGGCGGTCCACCTCGAAGCGGAAGCCGAGCCAGTTGCCCTGCGCATCGTTGCCGAGGTTGATGTAGGCACGCGGCTGTCCCAGGATCCAGTCCACCTGGTCGCTCATGGTGGTGGCGGTGATCAGGTCCGGCCAATTGTCGCCGTTGATGTCCGTGACCTCCACGTCGCGGTCGTTGGTCGGGTCCATCATGCCCGAGTAACCGCTGATGTCGCTGGCGCTCCCATACTCGACCGTGCGGTCGACCAGGACGCCGCCCTCGTTCATGAAGATGATGTTCCGGAAGCCACCCTGGATCGAGCCGGGGAATTTCCGCATGCAGACCAGGTCAAGGTCGCCGTCGCGGTCGAGGTCGCCGACGGCGAAGTCCTTCTCCAGGTTGTCGGCGCCGATGAGCGAGGGCGAGGCCACCAGGCGCGATGCCGTCTGGTTCGAGTAGGTGACCCAGCTCTGGGCCAGCGCCACCGGGGTGGCGGCCAGGGCGATCATTGCGGCGACGGTGCAGGTCTTCATGGGGTGTTCCGAGGTGCGTGGAGGGTCAGTTGCAGTTGCCCCAGGCGGCGAGCATGATGCCGAGGTCGATGCCGTCGACGGCGCCGTCCCGGTTGAGGTCCGAAGTTGTTCCCGCGGGCTTTCCGGCGGAGCCCCAGGCGGCGAGCATGATGCCCAAGTCGACGCCGTTCACGGCGCCGTCGCCGCTGAGGTCGGCCGGGCAGCCGCCACAGTCGTCGGGTACGCCGTCGAAGTCGGCATCCTGGCTCGACCCCGTGGCGATGTCGATCACGTCGGCCGCGCCGTTGCCGTTGCAGTCGGCGAAGCCAGACTCGGGGAGTTCGTACGCCTCGGTGAAGCGCAGGAGGTCGTCGGGGCCGATGGTGCCGTCCTGGTCGATGTCGTGGACCGCGCCCGGGTCGTCGGGCGACACGGCGTTGCCCCAATGGGAGGCGAAGTCGGCGAGGTCCAGCGTGTCCACGTGGCCGTCGCCGGTGGCATCGAACTCCAGGCGCCCCAACGAGTCGAGGAACGCCACCAGCTGCGCCTTCTGCGGTTCGGGCAGGCCGGCGAACGCCTCCGCGCTGCCGGCGCCCTCGCCGTACGGTCCGTGCAGCGCGATGGCGGTGCGCACGCGCTCCGAGAACGTGCCGCCGGCCGCAATGCCGTTGTGCATCATCGGATCACGCGTGCGGAGGTTCCACAGGACCGGCGTGCGGAGCTCGGTCTCGTACGCCTCGCCGTCGCGGACGCCGTCGCCCTGGATGCCCATGTCGTGGAGCAGGAAGTCGCTGTACGGGCGGATCACCTTGCCGCGCAGCGCGGACTCCAGGGCCGGGTCGTTGCGCGTGGTCCACTCGGGAACGTGGCAACGGGCGCAGCCGACGGAAATGAAGAGCGCCTCGCCCGTCATTCCGGACTTCGGCGTCTGCGGCGGGATCGACAGGTAGCGCTGGAAGTGCGTGACCCGGTCGATGAAGTGGAAGCCTTCGGCATCCGCGGTGTCCTCGGGATCGGGCACGGGATCGCACCCGTCCAGGCGGGACACGTCGCCGTTCGGTGCGTTCTCGACCGGGATGAGCCGGTTGGTGAATCCCATCTCGTTGCGGGAGGCGTCGGCCGAGAAGGTGAGCACCGTGGCCACCTGCGCCTTCCAGCCGAAGCGGCCGGCGCGCAGTGGGCTGCCGGGCGCGTCCTCGAGCGGATGCACCCAGTGCACGCGGCCGGAGACGCCATCGCCGTCGAGGTCATCGGGGTCGGCGTTGGCGGCAATGTCCGCGTCGGGGATGGACTCGATCATCCCGAACGCCATGCTGGAGTTCGTGATCCGGATCGCCGTGAAGTTGGCCTCGGCCGGGATGTCCTCGCGGCACGCTTCGGCGGTGCCGAATTCCTGGTGCAGGCTCTGGGTCTCGCCGGGGAGCATGAAGAACTCCCCCTTGTCGACCACGCCGAAGTGCATCACGCTCGCGCCGCCCCAGCCGCCGATGGGGCTGGAGTGGCACGACTGGCAGTTCGTCTTGTTGAAGATCGGCCCCATCCCCTGCGTGGACGGGATGGGAGTCATGTAGAGGTCGCGACCGAGCCAGAATCGCTCGAGCTCGGTGGCGGTGAGCCCGGCCAGGGGCTCGCCCGCGCGGGGCTGGAGGGCCGGCGGGGAAGCTTGGGCGCCGCTGAACAAGCCGGAGCAAGCCGCAATGGCCGCCAGGGCCGTCGCGAACGTGCAGGAGTGGGGGCGCTGCATGGGGTTACTGTAACCCACCCGGGCGCGGCCGCCACCGGAACGTCCGCAAACCCTCCTATACTTTTGGAATGATCCGGACCGCGGTCGTCGTGGCATCGATGCTTGGTTCGGCCGCCCAGGCCCTCGCACAGGCTCCGGCGGCCGCGGCTCCTGCCGACCCGCGCGTCCAGTCGTGCCAGCAGGCCCTCCGGGCGGCCGACTTTCCCCGGGCCGAGGCCGCCGCCCGGGCGTGGGCCGCGGAGGCCCCCGACGATGCACGGGCCAGCTTCTACCTCGGGCTCGCCCTTCACAAGGAGAAGCGTTACGGCGAGGCGCTGGCGGCTCTCGAGCGAGCCGACGCTGCACCGGACGACGCATTTGCCGAGGCGCCCCACGCCAGCCATTACCTGGGATGGTGCCGGTATTACCTCGGCGATCTGCCGGGCGCGAAGATCGCCTTCATTGCGCACGCGCGCGGCTTCCCGGAGTACGACGACACGCAGTTTGCGCTCGGCCTGATCGCGCTTGACGAGGATCGCACGGCCGAGGCCGATCGTTTGTTCAGGCGGGCGCTTGCGCTGCTGCGCGCGCAGGATGGACCCGCTCGCGAGCGCGCCAAGTGCATGGCGCGTCTCGGTGACGTGGCGCTGCGCCTCGGCGACGTGGCGGGGGCGGAACGCGAGTACCGGGCGGCGATCGCCGAGTGGCCCGATCACCATGAAGCCTGGGCGCGCCTGGCGCGCGTCCTCGACCGCACGGGGAAGGCCGACGAGGCTGCGGCGGCTCGGGCGAAGCAGCAGGAGATCCTGGCGCGTGTGGCGCCCGGCAGCACGTCCGGGATGGGCGGGACCGGAACGCGGTGATCGCGGCAGCGCTGGCCGTGGCGGCCCTGGCGGACGCGCCCCCCGTGCGGTTCACCGACGTGACCGTGGCGAGCGGACTGGGGATGACGACCACCAGCGGTGCCACGCCGTCGCGCATGATCCTGGAGGTCAAGGGCGGGGGGTTGGCGCTCATCGACTTTGACCGCGACGGCGACTGGGACGTCTTCGTCCCCAACGGCGCCACGTGCGAGGCCCCCGAACGCGGGCCCGGCGCGCGGCTCTGGGAGAACCTGGGCGGCATGCGGTTTCGCGATGCCACCGCCGGGATGGGCGTCGAGCATCGGCGATGGAGCTTCGGTACCGCCGTGGGCGACGTGGACGGCGATGGCCACGACGACATCTACGTGTGCTGCTTCGGGCGCGACGTGCTCCTGCGAAATCTCGGCGGCGGTCGATTCGAGGATGCCACCGCGCGCTCGGGGCTCGAGGTGGACGGTTGGTCCACCGGCGCCGCGTTCGCTGAC
>JBJOIF010000191.1:0-3353 GCA_046047335.1 Planctomycetota bacterium
CGAGGCGAGCGGTCTCTGCGGCGGCGGCGGCCTCGCGGGCGGCGCGCGCGTCTGCCTCGACCGCCGCACGCTCGGCCTCCGCCCGCTCGGCTTCCGCGGCGGCGATGCGTGCGCGCTCGGCTTCCTTGGCGCGTGCGATGTACGACCCCAGCGGCCACGCGATCGCCACCAGCAGGACCAGTGCCACGATGCCCGCGACGATCGCCGGAGTCTTGCGCATGCACGCAAGGTACTGGCGCGGGGTCAGCGCTGGAACTCGTAGATCGCGCCCAGCCCGAGGAGCTGCGTCAGTTCATCGAGCGCATCCCGCGACTCGCGCAGCAGCGCCGGGTCCGCCAGATCCGTGGGCGCGAGCTCCTCGCGGTAGTGGCGCCGCACCCATGCCTCGAGGGCCCGGTGGCCCTCCGGCGTCCACAGGCACCCGGGGGCGACCGCCGCGAGTTCGGCAGCGGAGAGCGGGACACGCAGCCGGAGGCACGCCGGTCCGCCCCCATTGCGCATGCTCTCGCGCACGTCAAGGAACACTGCACGCGCCAGTGGGCAGTCGGGATCGGCGCAGAGTCGCTCGATCACGGCCATGACGCCGGGGTGCTCGCGGCACTCCGACGGGCACACCAGCGCCATGGTTCCCTCGGGAAGCGTGAGAAGCTGCGAGTTGAAGAGGTACGTGCCCACCGCATCCGCCACGGAGAGTTCGCGGTCGGCGACCGTGAAGACCTTGAGTCGGCCGTGCAGCATCGATTGCAGGTCGTCGAGCACGCGATGCTGGTCGAGGAGCGCGTGCTCGTGGAGCAGCAGCATGTTGCCGTTGCCGACGCCGATCACGTCGTGGTGGAACACGCCCTGATCGATCGCCGCGGGATGCTGCTGCGCGAACTCGCATCGCGCCGGATCGATGCCGTGCGTACGCGCGATCGCCTGGCTGGCCTCGATGGTCTGTCGTGCTGGGTGCCGAGATGGTCGACGGCCCGCTCCACCGGCCTGCATGCCGAACACGAACAGTTGCACGCCCGGAACTTCGCCGCCATTGGCCGATGTCTCGGTGAGCCGCGTGTGGTTGGCCGCGCCTTCGTCGCCGAAGGGGCCGGGGGTGCCATCGTCGGCATGCGCGGGCAGCGCCTCGTGCACCGCGAACCGGTCGTCGTTGCGGAAGACCGCGCGCAGGGTGCGTGCCGTCTGCGGTGGCTCGATGGCCCGATGCGGCATGGCGCGCAGGTTGGCGACGGTGAGGTGCACGCGATGGTCGGCGGCGTCGGCCGACGGCGTCACCGTCGCGGCATTGGCGGTCCACATGGCGCTGGCGCTCGACGCACGCGCGAGCAGGTGCGGCGCCTCGCGTGCGGCGCGAGCGATCACCTCGGCGTCGGTGCCTTCCATGCCCATTGCCCGAAGCGTCGGCACGTGCGGTCGTTCCTGCGGCGGGAGCCAGCCCTGCGGGATTCCCAGCTGCGCCACCGCCGCCGCCTTGGCGAGTCCCTGCAGCGCGGCATCGCGTGGACGCGACACCGCACCGCGGTTGCCCGTGCTCGCGACGTTGCCGGGGGACAGCCCCGCGTAGTTGTGGGTGGGACCGACGATTCCGTCGAAGTTCGCCTCGGGCACGGATCGGAGGGTACTGCCCGCGCCTCTACACTCGGGTCCTCCATGGCCCGTGGTTCCCGAAGCTCCGCCAGTTCTGCCCGGGTGACCGAGCCCGATGCATCGATGCGGATCGTGGTGCTCACCGGCAAGGACGCATTCCTGCGCCAGGAGCGCTCGCGTGCGCTGCACGACGCCCTGGTGGCGGTGCACGGCCAGGTGGATCGGTTCGACCTTGACGGCGCGAGCGCCTCGCTCGCGGCAGTGCTCGACGAACTGCGCTCCTACGGCCTGCTCTCCAGCCACAAGCTGGTGGTGGTCGACCATGCCGAGCAGTTCCTGGGTGCCGAGGATCGGCGCCGCGCGATGGAGCGCTATGCGGAGAACCCTCAGCCCGAGAGCACGCTTCTGATGCGGTCGGGCCAGCGCTGGAATCCCGGCCGCTTCGACAAGCTGGTGGAGGCTGCGGGCGGCGCCGTCCTGAAGTGCGAGCCGCCGCCCGAGGCCGACGCGATCCGGTGGTGCGGCGAGCGCGCCCGGGCCCAGCACGGGGCCACGCTTGCGGCGGGTGCTGCCGAGCTCCTGGTGCAGAAGATCGGGCCGGACCTCGCGCGGCTCGACACCGAGATCGCCAAGCTCGCCGCCGCCGCGGCGCCGTCCACCGCCATCGACCGTGCGCTGGTGGCGCAGTTCGTGGGCCTCTCCCGCGAGGAGCAGGCATGGGAACTCCAGTCGGCGATCCTGCAGGGCGGGGCACCGTCGGCGCTCGCCAAGCTCGATGAGCTGGTCCGGGTCTCCGAGGTTCCAGCCGTGATGATCGGTTGGACGATGACGGACCTGATGCGCAAGGTCCACGATGCATCGCGGCTGCTCGCCGCCGGCGAGAACGACTTCGCGGTCGCCAAGCAGCTGCGCATCTGGGGCGACTCGCAGCGCCCGTTGTTGGCGGCGGCGCGGCGGATCGGCCCCCGCGCCGCGGCGGCGCTGCTCGACGAGTGCATCCGGACCGACGCGCGCACCAAGTCGGGCCTGAGCTCCGACCCGGTGCGCACCTTCGAGGGCCTCGCCGTAACCTTGGGGCGGACACTGGCGTGAGCAGCCCCACCGAACATCGCCTGTTGTGGCGCGCCGTCGCGATCGCCGCCCCCATGGCCGCGGTGCTGGGGTGTGAGACCCCGAACCGGACGGCACCGCCGCCGCTTCGGCCGGTGGGTGCGACCGCGCCGCGCGTCGAAGGTCCGGATCCGATCCCGCAGGACGACGCGCGCCGCACGTTCGAAGCCCTGCCTGCGGCGCAGGCTGCTGGTCGCGGCGTGGAGCCGGCGGCTCGGCCATCGGCGATGGCCTGGCTCGACATGACCCTGCCGCCCGCCGAGCCGGACCAGATCGCCGTGATCTCGGTGCCGGAGTCGGCGGCCGAGGATCGTGCGGTGGCGGTGCTGGAGTCGCCCGAACCGTCGCCGATGCCGGCCGACGTGCTGCGCGCGCTTGATGCTCGCCCCCGCGTCGCGGCGGTGGTGGCGGCGCCGGAGCCGGAGCCCGAACCGGTGCCGGAGCCGATGCCCGTGCCGGAGCCGGAGCCCGAGCCAGAGCCAGAGCCCGAGCCAGAGCCCGAGCCCGAGCCCGAGCCGGCGCCAGCGCCCGAGCCGGAGCCCGAGCCAGAGCCAACGCCGGAGCCGGAGCCCGAATCGGTGCCGGAGCCGATGCCCGTGCCGGAGCCGGAGCCCGAGCCAGAGCCAGTCCCAGAGCCAACACCGGCGCCGACGCCCGAGCCC
>JBJOIF010000192.1:0-10384 GCA_046047335.1 Planctomycetota bacterium
CGCTCATGATGCTCTGGTCGACCCTCGCGTGCGCCGCCTGGCTGAGGGCGTCTCGCACGCACGCCGGGCGGTGGTGGGCCGCGTACGTCGCCTTCGCCGCACTCGGGACCTGGTCGCACCTGGTGACCGCGTGCGTCCCAGCCTGGCATGGGGCGTGGTCCGCGTGGCGATGGTGGCGCGGAGCCACCGCGGAGGTACGGGCCACCGGGCGCGCCGGAGTCGTGGCGGCGATGGCCGCCGCCGCGGCGTCGGCCCTGCTGCTGGCGCCCGTCCTCGGGCAGGTGGTGGCGCTGCGCAATGAGTTCCGGGCGCTCGATGGCAACGAACCGTCGCTGCTGGGACCGGAGGGCCTGGCCATGCTCCTCTCGATCGGCGGCAGTTGGTGGCCGCTCGGCGCGGCACTGGCGCTGCCCTTGGTCATCGTTGGGCTGGCACGCGCCCGGCAGGACCGCGGGCTGCGGCTCGGACTGCTGGCGTCGCTCGGCGGCGCCATGGTGGCGCTGCTGTTCCCCGTGGCCTTGGGAAGCTGGCTCTACGCACGCTTCCTGGCGTTCGCGGTGCCGGGCCTGGCGCTTCTCTTGGGAGCCGGCGCACAATCGGCATGGCAACGGTGGCGCTGGGCCGGGGCGGGGCTTGCGGCGCTCGCGGCGGCCGGATGGATCGGCACGCTGACCGCCCTCGGGCCGCGGCAGCAGCTTCGCGAGGCCGTCCACGTGGTGGCCGAGCGCATGCAACCCGGCGAGCGTGCGGTGGCGGTCGGCCTTCCCGATGACGTCCACGCGTGGTACGCGCTCGCGGAAGGCATCGATCTTCCCGGCGCCGGACCCTACGGCCGCGATCTCCATCGCGCCGTCGGGGATCGTGCCGTGCGGTGGGCGGTGCTCCTCTACCCACGCGCGATGCCGAACGCCGTGCAGACCTTGCACGACGCCGGGTTCCGTGACGAGGCCACGCTTCCCGGCTGGATCGACTGGGGCGGCGGCGAGATCCGCGTGCTGCGTCGCCGTTAGCATCCTGCCCGTGCAGGGCGTCTTCGAGATCGTCACCGAGCGCGAGGGCCCCGAGGGGTGGAGGTTCTCCGTGCAGGAGATCCGGCACGACGGCACGCTGGCCGGCATCGATCTCACCCTGGGCTGGCACGACTACGACCTGTTCTGCCCCGACGGATCCGTCCCGCCCGAGGGCGTGGCCCGCGCGGTGCTTGAGGTGGCGCGCGAACTGTGGCCAGCCGGCATTCCGCATCGGCTCGACGCCAGCTCGCCTCGGCGCATGAGCCCAGATGCCGATCGTCGGATCACCGAGCGTGTGGACCTGCGCGCCATGTGATCGAAGCATCGGAGCGACGCACGTGAACGCACGATCCGACCGCGCCATGGAGCGACAAGGCGGAATCAGGCCTCCATCAACGGCTTGAGCGCACGCGGGCGATGCACCATGGGCACCTCCACCCAGAACGTGCTGCCCCGCCCGGGGGCGCTCACGAGGCCAACACCGCAGCCGAGCAACTCCGCCAGCTCCCGACAGATGGCCAGCCCGAGGCCGGTGCCGCCGGCGCGGCGCGTGTGGCTGGCATCCACCTGACGGAACTTCTGGAAGACCGTTTCCTGCATGTCCTCGGGAATGCCCGGGCCGTGATCGGTCACGCTGATGCGCACCACGGCGTCGCCATCGCGCTCGGCGCGTTCGACGCCGACGATGACGGCCCCATCGTCCGGGGAGAACTTGATGGCGTTCGACAGGAAGTTGTAGAGGATCTGTTGCAGCTTCCCCGCATCGGTCTCGACCGGCGGGATCCCCGCCGGCACGCGAAGCTGCAGGTCGACCCGCTTCTGCAGTGCCAGCGGACGCATGATCGCCTGCAGGCCCTCAACGAGATCCGGCACCGAGGCCGGTGCCACGGTGACCTCCATGCGACCAGCCTCGATCTTGGCCATGTCCAAGAGCTCGTTGATCATGTCCAGGAGCGACCGGCCGCTGCGCTGGATGTTGCCGATGTATCGGATCCGCTTGGGATCCGGGGAGTTCTCGGAGCGGACGATTTCCTCGAGGAGGTCGGCAAAGCCGATGATCGAATTGAGGGGCGTCCGGAGTTCGTGGCTCACGTTGGCAAGGAACTCGCTCTTGAGGCGATTGGACTCGCCCAGTCCGACGTTGGCCTCCGCGAGCTGGCCGATCCGAAGGTCGAGCGCTTCGTTGACCGCGATCAGCTGCGCGCGCTCGCGCTCCGCCGCATCAAGCATGCGATTCATGGAGTCGGCGAACGCGGCGAACTCGGCACCGCCGCCGACCGGAGCGCGCGCGGATGACTCGCCGCGGGAGGCGCGGTCGGCCACATCGCGCAGTTGGCGCAGGGGCGAGGCCACCTCACGACGCACCAGCACCGACGCCAACGTTGCGGCTGCGGCAGCCACCAGCGCCGCGCCGCCCACCGCGGTCCAGCGCACCATGGCCAGGTCTATCTCGCCTCCGTCGGGCAGCGCATCGGCCCCGCTGCCCACCACGAGTTCACCGGCGAGCCACCACGTCCCCGCCGCCACCACGGCGGCCACCGCACCGACCCCGGCGCCCACGACAACGGGCACACGGGTCGAGAGCGGTCCGTTCCGGCGCGGCATGGCGCGGATGATAGGCTCGGCCCTCGATGCGAAGACCAGGATGCGACCCCGAGCACGTGCTGATGTCCGACGTGATGTGCGACTTCTGCGCGCGCGAGTGGAGCGACACGCTGCCGATGGTGGAAGGCCACCAAGGCAGCTGCATCTGTGGCGAGTGCCTGGCGGCCGCGTACCGCGCGCTGGTCCTCGCGGACGACTCCACCGGCCCAGCCCCCCAGGCAGTCGAGTGCACGCTGTGCCTGGAACGGCGCGAGGGCCCCACGTGGACCGCGGCCCCGGCGGGTGGTGCCGCCGCATCGGCGTGCCGACGCTGCGTCAAGCAATCGGCGGCGGTGCTCCAGAAGGATCCCGACCTCGGCTGGCGCAAGCCGCAGGCGTAACGGCGGCGTCCTGAACGCGGCCGCGGTAGCCTCCCCGCCCATGGAGACGTACCTCGGCGAAGCCGACGAGCAGGTCATCGTGATCGTCGCCGACGGTGGCCTCAACAAGGGCACCGCCGGCCAGATCAACGATGTGGTGCAGCGCGCCATCGACTGCGGCATGCGCGGGGTGATCGTCGATTGCGCCCGATTGGACATCCTCTCGAGCGCTGGCCTGGCCAGCCTGCTGATGCTGCATCGGCGGATGAAGGACCACGGCGGCGAGGTCAAGATCGCCGGCCTCCAGGGGATGTCGGTGCAGGTGCTTCGCCTGGCGAAGCTCGACAGCATCTTCCAGCTGTACCCCGACGTCGCGCAGGCACGCCTGTCGTTCCGTCCCAAGCAAGGCTGACGGCCGCCGTCCGCTCAGCCGACCCGCTGCAGCGTCACGGCATGGAAAGGTCGGCCCTCGCGCCGGT
The DNA here is from genome assembly GCA_046047335.1 of Planctomycetota bacterium. Lineage (GTDB taxonomy): Bacteria > Planctomycetota > Phycisphaerae > Phycisphaerales > SM1A02 > UBA966. Next base: position 3,454 of record JBJOIF010000192.1, read on the forward strand.
ACTTGCGCTCGAAGTTGGTGCCGACCACCTCGCCGTCGGCGGCGCTCGCGGGGCGGGCGAACGGCACGGGCCGGAACAGGTGCCCGCATGCGGCGATGCGCTCCCCGTACCACGCCCACAGCGCATCGTGGTCGGTGACCAGCCGGAGCTCCCCGCCCGGCTCGAGGATCCGGTGGAACTCGGCCAGCGTCCAGTCCTGCACGACCCGGCGCTTGTGGTGGCGGGCCTTCGGCCATGGGTCGCTGAAGTAGAGGTGCACCGTGCGACAGCATGCGTCGGCCAGCCAGTGCTGCACGAACTCCACCGCGTCGGCGTAGAGCATCCGCACGTTGCCCACGCCCGAGCGGCGCAGCCGATCGGCGGCGTAGCGGTAGAACTCGCCCGCGTACTCGATGCCCAGGTAGTTGGCTTCCGGATGCGCCGGAGCCTCCTGGAGCAGGAACGTGCCCTTGCCCGAGCCAATCTCGAGCTCGAAGGGGGCATCGGGGCGCTCGGGGAAGAAGTACGCCGGACCGAGTCGGCCCGCTTCGGCAGGAGGAAGGTCCCGCTGCGAGCGGCCGATGCCGGTGACGTCAAGCGGCCGACCGTGTCCGAGTCCGAACGACATGCCCCGAGGATATCGCGCGCACGCGCGCGGCTCACCGCGATCGTGCGGGCTGCGCGCGGATCCAGTCGGCGACCAGCTCCAGTACCGCGGGCTCGACCGTGACGTCGATGGTGACGTACTCGTCCACCGTGCCTCGCTTGGCCGGCTGGAAGAGGTGATTGAGCCCCGGCATCGTGCGCACCGTGGCGGGCACGCCCGACTCGCGGAGCGCCGCGGCCACGGGCGCCTCGTTCTGGGCCGGGATGACCTGCAGGTCCAGTTCGCCGAACAGCGCAAGCACCGGGCACCGCATCGCCCGAAGCGCCGGCGCGGGGTCCAGGGTCAGGAACCGCTTCATCCACGGGGCACGCATCTGCGCCATGACGCCGTCCACCAGCGGGCCACGGTCGACGGCGGCCGCCGCGGCGGCATCGCCGCCCGCGCGGATCTGCGACTCGATGGCGGCATCCACCAGGGAGCGCAGGACATCGTCGTCCGCGCCGGCCACGGCCGCGTCGACCATGGCGGCGTGCGAACGCGACACCGCCTCCAGCGTCTCGCCGTCCACGCCCGCCGCGCGGAAGAGCGCCGTGTTCTGCTCCTTGAGGATCGCCGCGCCCGTCACGCCCGGCCCGGCCAGCATCACCACGAAGGCCGGTCGCGTCTCCACATCGGCCTCAAGCATGCCCGCCGCCATCGGTGCCGCCAGGCCGCCCTCGCTGTGGCCCACGAACCCGACGCGCGCGGCGTCGACCTCGGGAACCTGCACCAGCCATCGCCACTGCGCCACCGCGTCCTGCGCAAACTCGTCGGTGGTCGCGGTGGCGAACGTGCCGCCGCTCTTGCCGACGCCACGATCGTCGCAGCGCAGCGACGCGATGCCGCGACGCGCAAGCGCGTCGGCGATCACCAGGAACGGCCGGTGGCCAAGCAGCGCCTCGTCTCGGTCCTGCGGCCCGCTGCCGGTGATGAACACCACGGCAGGCACGCGTGCCTCGGCAGAGGCGCCCTCGGGAAGGACCAACGTCCCCGCCAAGACATGACCGGCCGGGTGGCGCACCTCGACGTCGCGCGTCACGTAAGGAAGCGGAGGCTTGGGGTCCTGCGGGCGACCGGGCTCACCGGGACGGAACACGATCGGCGCCGTGAACGTTCCCTGACGGAACGTGCCGGCAAGGCCGTCCCCCGACTCCTTCAGGTCCATGAAGGCCGGGACCGGGACCGGGAGCCGGAACTGCATCGAGCCGTCGGGCCTTCCCGTCACCTCGAGCGCCATGCGCTCGACACCCTGCACCGGGATGTCGATGGTGGCCTCGCCGCCCTCGGCGAGCCGCAGCACCATGCGAAGCGTGCCCCCGGGAACCTCGAGGTCCGCCACCAGCATCCGCTCGGCTCCGGCGCGCGCCGCGGCCAGCAGCGCCACCGCCACGCCCACGATCACGGCACACCACCTCATCGATCGCTCCTTGCGGCCGGGAACGGCCGCGTCATGCAGGCGTGGATCACTCGGCGTCGTAGCGCATCACCTGCGCCACGCGATTGCCGGCACCGACGATCACCACGTGCGGACGGTGCACGGCGAACTCCGCATCGTCGAGCAGGCAGAAGCTCATCACGATCAGCTTGTGGCCGATCCCGGAGAGGCGCGCGCACGCGCCGTTGACCCCGATCACCCCGCTCCCGCGGTCACCGGGGATGACGTAGGTCTCGAATCGTGCCGCGCTGTCGCAGTCGGCCACCAGCACCTTCTCGTTGGCGCGCATGCCGCTTGCGTCCAAGAGGTCGCGGTCGATGGTGATCGACCCCACGTAGTCAGCATCGCAGTAGGTGACCGTCGCGTGGTGGATCTTGGCGTGGAGGGCCTCGCGCAGCATGGGGCGTCCCTCAGGCTCGTGCGCGCGCCGGGGGCGCGGGCATCGGGAACTCCACGGGCTTGCCCTCGGCCCAGAGGGACTCGAGGTCGTAGTACTCGCGCTGGCCGGGCTCGAAGAGATGCACGACCACGTCCACGAAGTCGACCACGATCCACGTGGTGCCCGTGTCGCGGTCCGACCGGAACGGCGGTAGGGAGCGTTGCTTGCCGAGGTCCTCGAGCGCCTGCGCCACGCTCTTCATCTGCCGGTCGGAGGTGCCGCTGGCGATGACGATGTAGTCGCACACCTGGCTCAGGCCGCGCACGTCCCGCAGGATCACGTCGGTGCACTTGTCGAGCACGCAGGCGCGGGCCAGGTCCACGGCGAACGCGCGGGTGGCGGCGGGATCGCCTTGGGAGCGGGTGCGGATCATCGAGTCGCGCGGCCGACGGCCGTCAGCTGCGGCTGCTGGACCGGCTGCCGCCGGTGCGGGCGGCCGGGCGGGCGCCGCGGGCGGCGGGGCGGGCAGCGATGCGGGCGGCGATGGCGCGCAGGCCCTCGCGGCGCACGGTGGCGCGACGCTTGGTCTCCGAGGGCTTCTCGTAGTACTGGCGACGCTTGACTTCCTTGGTCAGGCCGTCCTTCTCGCACAGCTTCTTGAAGCGCCGAACCATCTGCTCGACGGTCTCGCCGCCTCGTGCCTTCACCTTGATCGCCATCGGGGAGTTGCCTTTCGTTCGTGGTCCGCCGGCGCGGACCCAAGGTCCATGCGGGGAGCCGCGCAGTAGACCCGATCCGGCGCGCCGCAGCAAATCACGGCCGCCGAGGGTGCTAACATGTCCGATAAAGCAACATGCTGGTGGTGGACACCTACAACGTCCTGCACGTCACCGGCGTCCTCCCGCCGGACCTGGCTGGCCTCGAGGCGCCGGACTTGGCCGAACTGGTCGCGGCCAGCCGTTGGGGCCGCCACCATGCGGTGCTCGTGTGCGACGGCACGCGGCCACGGGGCATGCGTGACGCCGAACGCGGCCACGTCCGGGTGACGTACGCGGGCGGCGGGGCTTCGGCGGATGCGCACATCGAGCGACTCCTCGAGGACAGTTCGCACCCGCGTCGGATGACCGTGGTCTCCAACGACCGTGCCGTGCAGCGTGCGGCGCGGCGCCGCGGCGCCAAGGTGCTCGGGGCCGAGGCGTTCCTGCGGCAGCTGGTCACCGATGCTGCGGCCGCCCCGCGTCGCGGCCGCCCCGCGCCACGACGTGACCCCGGCCCGCTGACGCCGGGCCAGGTCGACGCGTGGCTCAGGTACTTTGGCCTTGAACCATGATGAAGCACCCGCCGCAGGAACACGCCCCAAGCGCCTTGGACTTCGAGCGCCCGCCCGCCGATCCGCTGGCGGCGTTCCGGCGGTGGTTCGACGCCGCCCACGAGGCGACCACCCTGCCCAACCCCAACGCCATGAGCGTGGCGACCATCGACCCCGATGGGCGACCGAGCGTCCGCGTGGTGCTGTGCCGCGGCTTCGACGACCGGGGCATCGTCTTCTACACCAATCGCGACAGCCGAAAGGGCGAGGCGCTGCGCGCCCATCCCCGCGCGTGCGCCAACTTCCACTGGGACCAGCTCGACCGCCAGGTGCGAATCGAAGGCGCGGTGACGCACGCCACCGAGGCCGAAAGCGACGCGTACTGGGCAAGCCGGCCCCGTGAGAATCGCATCAACGCGTGCGCCAGCCAACAGAGCCGGCCGATCGACTCGCGGCGCGCCCTCGAGGACGCGGTGCGCGAACTGGAGGAGCGGTTCGCCGGACGCGACATCCCGCGGCCGCCGCACTGGGGCGGGTTCCGCATCGCACCGGAACGCATCGAATTCTGGCAAGGCCACCGGCACCGACTGCATGACCGCCTCGTCTACCTGCGCACCGGCGACGGCACGTGGGAGTGGACGAGGCTCTGCCCGTGAGCGATGGCTCGGGATCCGTGCGCGCCGACGCCGAACCCGGGACCACCGGGTCCGCGGAGCAAGGCGAGCTGGCCGTGGCCTGGCCCGAGCCGATCATCGTGCCGTCGTGGCGGTGGCGCGTGTGGATCGCGCCTGCCACGTGGGCGCTCTCGTTGGCGGCGTTCGTCATCCTCGTGCTGCTGATGGCACTGGCGATCGCCGCGGGGTTCTTCATCTTCGGCCTGGTCGAGGCGTTTGGACTGACCGAGGTGGCGAATGTGGCCGGCATCGTCGTGGTGGCCGTGCTCAGCGCCATGGCGCTGCGCCGCGTGATGCGGGGCACCTCCGCCCGGCTGGCCGCGGGCTTCGCCGCACGGGTGCCGATCGACGCGCCGGCGCGGGCCTTCATGATGGCGGAGTTGGCCGAGGGGGGCCCCCCGAGGGTCGAATGGTCCGGGGCGCGCGCCGGGCGATGGATCGGTCGTGTCCGCGAGGGTCGACACGCCCGGGCCTACCTGTCCGAACCGCTGGGGGCGCGCACCTCGTGCTACGACCGAACCGATCGACCGGTGGAGCCGGAATCGATCGGCGGCGGCATGGCTCGCGGCGACCTGGTGCGAGCCATGGCCTTGGCTTCCGTCGGCACGGCGCTGCTGTGGATGCGCGGTTGGAACGTGATCACCGTGGTGTGCGGGATCGGACTTGCCGTGATCGCGTACCGCATGATCCGGCGGCGCGCCATGTTTGCGCCCGTGGTGGCCGGTGCCGGATGGGTGCAGCACGGCGCTGCACGGTGGACGGTCGAGGACTCGGTGCTGGTGGCCACCGGCCGGGCCTCGGCCCGGGTCCGCCTCGTCGGCCCGCCGGGCGTCCTGGTGCTGCGGCTGCGCACCGCACGGCACCGTGACTTCGAGACGCTCTGGACGCGATGGATGCACCCCGAACCGAAGCCCGAGCAACCGGCGTTCGACGCCTGACGGCCGCGGGCCGTCGCCCCTACCATCGACGCATGGACCCCGCTCCGGAACTCGGCCGCACCCTCACGATGAGCGAGGCCCTCGAGTCCGGGGGGCGACCGCTCGGATGGCTCATGGGCACCGGGGGCGTTCTGATGTGGATCATCTGGACCGAACCGTCGCCGCCATGGTCGGCGGTGCGCCTGGCGGTCACCGGGGTCATCGCGCTGGCATGGGTCGTGCCGACGTTCGTGGTGCCGGTGCCGGGAGCGGCGCGCGCATGGCAATGGGCCGCGGGCCTAGCGATCCTGGCCGCCCTGCTCCTCGGCTGAGGCGCTCGCTGCCGTCGAGGTACAGGGTCTGCAGGCTGGCGCCGCGCGTCTGCTCGGGGACGCGGCCCACCGGCCACTCGTCGGTGGTCTCCACGAGCACCAGCGTCCGTTCGCCAGCACGCACGATGGCATCGCCGCGCTGCACCGGAATCTCGGCGGCGGCCAGCATGTGCGCATGTCCCGCATCGCGGACCAGGTGGACCTCGCACAGCCGGACGCTGCGGGCAAGCGCCGCCAGCAGCACCGCGCGAGTGTCGCAGTCCCCGGTGTCGGTGGCCAGTGCCCATGCGGGCATCGACAGCCCGAACCGGTGCTTGCCGTCGTCGACCGCCGGCGACTCCCCGTACCGCAGTTGTTGCACGAAGCTGGCGAATGCCCCGAACTCCTCGCGAAGTCCGCGCGCGCCGCGCCGCCGTGCCTCCGAGAGGATCGCCCGCGCCACCGGCCGCACGTCCTCGAGGCTGGCCTCGATCATCCACTCGTAGTCGGGCGAGAGGACGTCGCCTTCTCCCGCACGCCGCCGCACCACCCCGTGCGCCCCGAGCACCGCGTCGAGCGACGCACGCTTCGACGCCAGTTCCTCGTCGGTGCGGTAGCGGATTACGGCACGATCCACGTCGTACCCGAAGGCGCGCTCCATCGCGTGGGCGCGGTTCAGGTCCACGGGCACGCGCACCGACAGACGGCGCGCCACCGCGCCCGGGCGGGCGACACGCACATCGCCGTCCCAGCGGAGCACCGGCACCGAGTTCACGTCCTCCCACGCCCAGCGCCGCTCCTCAGGATCGGGCGAGATCGCGGCGAGCGCCTCCAGGCCAGGGCCATGCGCTCCGTCCACGGTCCATGGATCGATCTCGTCCCCGCCGCCGCGGCAGGTCGGCAACCGCACCGGGCCGGTGGCGGGTGGATCAGTGATGGGCATGCACGCTTCGAGCGCGCCCTCCGCGTCGCGCACGGCGCGAATCGCCGCTTCGCGCAGTTCGGGGCCGCGGCGCCAGAGCAGCGCTCCGCCCGCGGCCGCCAGCGCCACGAAGGCGCACGCCCACAACACGCGTTCGAACCGAGGCGGGACAGGCGACATGCCCCGCGTTCATCGGCACTCCCCCGGGGGGCCTTGAGCGCGGATTCGCATGTCCGGGAATACCGGGCTTTGGGCGCACCGTTCCGCTGCGCCCGGAAACCTCGCGTCAGTTCGAGGCGGCCTCCGCGCGTCGCGCACCCCATCGCGGGCGTTCCCGCTGCGGCACATGGCCGCCGATC
>JBJOIF010000193.1:0-8218 GCA_046047335.1 Planctomycetota bacterium
ACTTCGAGCTGTCGTCGGCCGTCAAGGCGGACACCGGGAACCAGAGCTTCGGTGGCGTCGTGTCGCTTGCGAACACGTCGTCCGTGATGCAGCGGTACACGATCGAGATGACGATCGACACCGACTCCGTCGGCGATGCGCTGGCCGGTGGCACGGTGACGGGCCTTCTCTCGGGCGGCGCGCTCGGTGGAGTCTTCTCGGCCGTTGGCGACGCCCCGGTCTGGAGCGCCATCATCAACCGAAGCTCGGGCAGCGACGTCATCGCGTCGCTCCTGGCCGGTACGGCGGGCGACCCGTTCAGCGTCTCCGCGGGCGCGGACGATTTCTCGAACATCGCTCGGGAGAGCTTCGGCACGCCGATCCCGTCGCTGCCGATCGGGCCGCTCGGCTCGTCGCGCACGATCAAGATGGACTTCATGCTCTCCGCGGGCGCGGAAGTCCTGATCGGCACCAACTTCGTCGTGCAGGTGATTCCTGCCCCGGGCGCGCTGGCGATGCTTGCCGTCGCGGGCGTGGGTGCGGGTCGCCGCCGTCGGTGAATGCCCCAGTAGTGCATGCCGAGGAGCTGGCCGTCGTGGCGACGCGCCGGCTCCTCGGCGTGACGTTCAGCCCAGTTCCTTGGCATTGGGAAGCTCGTCGAGCTTGCCAATGCCGAACTGCTTGAGAAACTCGGTGGTGGTGCCGTACAGCATGGGCCGACCGACCTCGTCGGCCCGCCCCACGATCTTCACCAGGCGACGCTCCATCAGGCTGCGCAGCACTTCGCCGCAGGCGACGCCGCGGATCGACTCAAGGTCGGCGCGAAGGATGGGCTGCCGGTAGGCGATGATCGCCAGGGTCTCGAGCGCGGCCTGCGTCAGGCGGCCCTGCTCACGGACTCCCTTGAGCCTGGCCACCACTGGCCCGAACGCGGGAAGCGTCATGACCTGGCGGCCCCCGGCGACGCTCTCGATCCGGAAGGTCCGGCCGTCGGCCGCGTACCGAGCGTTGAGGGCCGCGATGGCGTCCGACACCTGCGAAGCAGCGCGGCGGTGCTCGGGAGATTCCGGGTCCGCGGGCTCCGGGGAGGCGTCGGCGGCCGGCTCGTCCGGCGTGCCCATGCCCTCCGGAGAGGCCTTGCGTCGACGGCGGCGCGGGGCCGGCGCATCGATGATCCCCAGAAGTTCAGCGATACGGGCATCTGACATCGGACGGTCGGCGACCATGAGCAGCGCCTCCACGCGCTGCTCGAGCGGAAGGTCGGCGCACGGCACCGCCTGCTCCGCGGACTCCGCCATCAGGGCGAACGTCGATGGGGCATTGCCCTTCGGTTCAGCGGTGGGCTCGCTCATGCACGTAGTGTGACAGATCCGGCGTTCAGCCGCGGGCCATCTGCGCGGCGGCCACCTTGGCGCGGGCCAGACGCTGGGCGCGCTCGAGGTGGGCGCGTTCGTCGAGCGACGATGCCTTCTCGCCGCCGCTTACCGCCCGAGCGTCGGCCTCGGCCACCTCGCGCTCGGCAGCGGCGAGGTCGATGCCGGAGGCATCCATGGCCTTCTCGGTCAGGAGCGTGAGCCGCGAGCCGTCCATCTGGGCGAACCCGCCATCAACCACGAACACCCGCTGCGCGCCGCCGTCCTGCTGGACGCGCACGACTCCGGTGCCGAGCTTGGTGAGGAACGCCGAGGCCCCCGTGGCCACGCCCTTCTGGCCGTCCCACGCCTCGAAACTGGCGTACGAGGCGGAGGTGTCCAAGACCGCGTCGGACGGGGTGACGATGGTGCAGGAGAAGCTCATGGCAGGGGAAACATGGTATCGCCCGGGAGCATCCCGGCGCGGCGCGCCAGTTCGGAGTTACGGAAGGCCGGTTCGTGGGTGACCTCCCGCTCGATCCAGGGGGCCAACCACGCCGGGATGGGCAGATCGGCGTCCGGGGACGGCAGTTCGCACTCGGCCAGCACCACCGGAAGGGACAGGAACCGGTCGATCTCCCAGGTGCGGTCGCCCTGCGCGATGCGGGTCCGGACCTTCTCGAGCCGGCGGCCTGCGGTCCGGGGCCACTCCCGCTCGAACGCGGCGGCGTCCAGCGTGCGCTCGACTTCCTGGCGCACCATGCCCAGCCCGGTCTTCACGGTGTGCACGTGCTCGATGGTGCCGTCGGTATGCACGATGCGGCGCAACCGGCCCTCGAGGACGCCGACCTCACCGGCCGCCGGCGGAAGGTAGCCCTGCTCAATGCGCCAGACCTGGCCAGCGGGCATCGGATCCGGAAGCCCGCGAAGCAGGAAGACCCGCTCGATCTCAACGGGCACGCGTGCTCCCGTGGCTCGGCGCCGTGCGCTGCGCCCACTGGGCCGACAGATTGGCGAACGCGAGCTTCAGGTTGACGTTGCGCTCGACGTGCTGCTCGAACTCGTGCAGCGCGTCGGAGGCGCCCAGCCAACGTGCCAGCGTCGTCGGCGAGGCGGCCGGATCGTGAAGCGCGCGGCGGATCCGCACGCCGAGGAGGCGGGACATCAGCCGAACGGCCAGGCGGTTGGCCGCGTCCTTCGAGGCGCGTTCGTCGGCATCGACGATGCCGCTCGCGAAGCCATCGGCCAGGGCCGCCATGCGATCGGCCATGGCCGGGTGGAAGCCGCCCGACTCGGCCTCGGCCAGCATGGGGGCGAGTTCCTCTTCCCAGGCGCGCAGGCCGTGACGCAGCGCAAGCTCGGCCATGCCGGGCGCACCTTCAGCGAACTCGTCGGCAAACGCGCGGTCCTCGGGGCTGGGCGCATGGCCGGATCGGCCCCACCACTCGCGCATCGCCTCGGGCGCCAGCGGTCCGAAGGGGACCCGCTGGCATCGGCTCCGGACGGTGGGCAGCAACCGGTCCTCGTGCTGGGTGACCAACACGATGACGGTTCCCACCGGCGGCTCCTCGAGCGTCTTCAGCATGGCGTTCTGTGCATCGGCATCGAGGAGTTCCGCCTCGTCGACGATGAAGGCCTTACCGTGCCCGAGCGCCGCGGTCCGGAACACGGCGCTCTCGTGGTGACGGCCGTCGCCGGAGGTGCCGCCGAGCATCCGCTCGCGCAGGAGGTCGAGCGGGATGTTCGTCTGCTTGCGGTCGCGGAGCTCGCGGCTCTCACTGACTGCCGCCAGCTCCTTACGGATCACGTGGAGATCCGGGTGCGTCCCGGCATCGATCAGCCGCTGGACCGGTGTGTCTCGGGGCGGCTCCAGGGACCGGCGATGCTCCGCCGTGGAGGCGGGGTCGAGCAGGATCCGAGCCAGGGCTTCCGCGGCGCGAAACTTCCCGGTGCCGCGCGGTCCGTGGAAGATCCACGCGTGGTGCATGCGCCCGCTGCACAGTGCCCGGCCCATGGCCTGGACCGCGCGCGGCTGCCCGAGGATGAACGGCCCGGTGGACATCGCGATCACATCCTGGGGATCTCGACGAGCCGAGGTGGCTGCGGTACGGCGGCGCCCTCCGGCTTGCGGGGATCGATGGGAACCAACAGTTCCTCGCCATTCACCAGGTGCTTCGGGAATCGCTTCATGGCCGCCTGCACCTCGGGCGAGTACAGCGTGCTCTTGGGGTCGTAGGCATCGGGCCCATACACGCCAACCATGACGGTGCTGGTGCGCGAATAGGCGTCGTGGAAGTAGTACGCCTCCTCGCCGCGCATGCGAAGCTCGCGGCAGTAGGCCTCGGCGGCACGCTTGAGGTCGGCGTAGCGAAGTTCCTTGGAATCGAACGCGCTCCAGACGGCCACCTGGAGCGAGTACAGCGCGGCCTTCGGGAACCGCTGCCGGACGGTTCGCAGGTCGTTGGGCCCCGGCGGACCCGGGTCGACGTCGGTGGCCGTGCGCGTGAGCATGGCGCGCGGGAACGCGCGACCTGCACCGTCAGCCAGTTCCTTGACGGCCTTGAGGCGAGCCTGGGCCTGGGGATCCTTCGGGCCATCGAACCGCCCCACCAGGACCATGCTGCCGCGAGGACCGGAATTGACGAACGCGTCCGCGAGCGCCGGATAGCGGCGCGCGATCAGGTCACGGGTGGCCGCGGCATCGGCGGGGTGGTCATCACCGGTGAAGCTGGCCAGGAACACCGACCAGACCTTGGCGGTGGCACTGCCTTCGTCCACGGCTTGCTCGCTGCGGGCCTGGGCGGCGGCGCGGCGGCGGGCAGCGCTCTCGGCGGACATCCGGGCAGCGGCGGCGCGCTCGGCGTCGGTGGCGGTGCGGCGGGCGGGTGCCGCAGGCGCATCGGGGGCATCGGGCGCGGGCGACGCGGCGACGGATCGGGACCGCGTGGGTGCTCGAGCCGGTGTGGCTGGCGCGGAGGCGGTGGCCGTGGCAGGTGCCGCGGAGGCTGCGGCTGGGGCAGAGGCGGTCGCGGACCGGTCCACCGGGCGAGCGGTCAACAGCCGCGGCTTGGCGACGGGAGGGGCCTCCGGTGCCGGTCGGTCGGTCGCCGGTGCGGTGGCTGGTGCCGAGTCGCACCCGGGGGCCACCATGGGGGCGACCACCGCCGTCAGGGTCAGTGCGGCGGACGGCAACAGGAATCGGAAGATCTTGGCGAACATGGGCTTATGGGCCAACGGCGAGTGCGATACGATCGGCAAACGCTCAAGGATTCGACCGGGTTCGGACGATACCACCGTCTGCGTTGGCGACGTTCGCCAACCACTGCCGAGCGAAGGATCGCCACGGCATGCAGCGGTTACGGGTCGAACGGACTGGACCCCGCACCGCGTGGAGGCAGCCATGACAGACATTGGCCAGGTCGGTCCCCTGAACGGTCTCGACGCCACGAGCGTCGCGGGTCGTGTCACCGAGGCCGCGGCGGCATATCGCGCCGAGGCCCAGTCCGCGTCCGCACCCCTCTCCGGCGCCCCGCGCTGGGCGGAGGGACGCGATCGGGTGGAACTTTCTGACCACGCCCGGCACCTGGACGCCATCCGCGCCCTGCCGGACGTTCGCATGGCGAAGGTGGAAGCCATCAAGCAGGCCATCGCCGCGGGCACCTACGAGTCGCCGCAGAAGCTGCAGGCGGCCATCGAGGGTCTGCTGCGCGACGCCTCGGAGTGAGCGGCCGACGCATCGAGGTGAATGCGTGTGAAATGCACGCATGACCCGCACTGCGCCGCTCGGCAACAGGAACACCGTACGTAAGCGCACCGCCGCGGCACTCGTGCCGACGGCGGTCGCTGCATGGTTCATGTCATGCGTGGTGGCCGCGCTGGCCGCGCACGCCCAAGAGGCGCCGCCGGTGGGCATGCGGCCCGCCGACGTGCGGCGGGACGCCTTGGTGAACGTCACGGTGATCCCCATGCCCGGCGAGCGGCTGGCGGATGCGGTGGTCTTGATGAAAGATGGCTGGATCGAGCGTGTGGGCGCGCGCGGTTCGTTCGAACTCCCCGCCGGAACCACCGTGCATGACGGCCACGGGGCCATCGTCACCGCGGCGTTCGTGGATGCGTGCGTGCCGGTGGACACCTCAGCGGCGGCGCGAGCGGCGGCCGCGTCGGCGGGCGCGCACTGGAACGGCAAGGTCATCCCGCAGGTGCGGGCCTCGGACGTGCCTTCGCTGTCCACGGATGCGCGGCGACAGCTTCGGTCCATGGGGTTCGCTGCGGCTGCGCTCCACCCCGACACCGGGATCTTTCGCGGACGGGCGCACGTGTCGCTCCTTGGCGATGACGCGCGAAGCGCACTGACCGTGCGTGAGGATGCAGGCACGGTGATCGGCTTCGGGATCTCGGGGGACGGCGACTGGGACCGCGCCACCTATCCCGGTGCGCTCATGGGTGCGATCGCGCTCGTGCGGCAGACCTTGGCCGACGCGCGATGGCATGCTGCGTGTGAGGCCACGTGGCGGGATCATCCCACCGGAAACGCCGCGCCTGTGCAGTCGCAGGCGCTTGAGGCGCTGCACGCGGCGGCGGCAGGGCGGCAGCGGGCGTGGTTCGATGCCGCCGAGGAGCGGAATGCGCTCCGTGCCGCCTGGCTGGCCGCCGAAAGCAACCTCGATGCCGGGATCATCGGCAGCGGCCGCGAGTATCGACGGCTCGCGGAGATCGCCGCGCTCGGTCGCCCGATCGTCGTGCCGATGGAGTTCCCCGCGGCGCCAGACCTATCCATCCCCCATGCCGTGGAGGGGATGCCGCTGCGCGATCTGGCGCACTGGGTGCTGGCGCCCACCAACCTGCATGAACTGCTGCGGGCCGGGGTCACCACCGCCGCCAGCACGGTGCGCATGAAGGATCGCGGGGCGTTCCCGGCGGCGCTTCGCCGTGCCATCGACGCCGGGGCGACCCCCGACGAGGTGTTGGCGGCGCTGACGGTGCACCCGGCGGCGATGCTCGGGCTCGGCACCGTGGCGGGCACCGTGGAGCCGGGCCGCCTGGCGAACCTGGCGGTGCACTCCGGCGAGCCGTTCGCGGAGAGCTCCTCGGTGCGCGAGGTGTGGATCGCCGGCGTCCGGCACGACGCCAAGCCCCGAAGCCAGTTCCCGGCGCGCGGGACCTACGCACTCGCCGCCCCCGCCGATGCGGGTGCGCTGACCACGCTGCCCACGGCCGTGACGGTGGATCCCGACGGTTCGTCGGTGCGGTTTGCGTTCCCGTCGGCGAACACGCCCGGTTCGACCGCGGTGGATGCCGCTCCCGCCGCCTCGGAGCAGCCGGCGGCCACGGGCGATTCGCGCGCTCCTGCGCCAGCGTCGCCCGCGGCGGGGTCTGGCGCACCCACGACGCCGGCGGCCAACGAAACCGCGGCGAAGGCCGTGTCGTTCGATGCCGCGCGAGCCGGTTTCGCAATCACGGGCGAGCCCTTCGGCGTGGCGGGTGCGCTGCGCGGCATGATCACCGGCGCGCCCAACGGCATCGAGGTGCTGCTGGTGAGCACCGACGGCCGCACCGCACGCTGGGTGGTGGACGCCTCGGCGCGCTCGGCGGACCTGCCGCCGGCGGGCGAGGCCAAGCCGGAGGACCGGGCTCGCAAGGACGCCGAGACCGAACTGCTGCGAAGCACCATTGCCGCCATCCCGCGCACGTTGCCCCTGGCGGACTTCGGGCGCGACCCCTCCGGTACCGCCGAGCCCAACGCCGTGGTGATCCGCAACGCTACCGTCTGGACGCTGGCGGACGGGGCTTCCGAAGCCGACTCGATCCTCCAGGGCGCGGATGTGGTGGTGAAGGACGGCAAGATCGTCGCCGTCGGTGTGGGGGCGGCCACCGCCCAGCCGCTGGCCGGCGCGCTTGAAATCGACGGCACGGGTCTGCACGTCACGCCGGGCCTCATCGATTGCCACAGCCACACCGGCATCGATGGCGGCGTCAACGAGTGGACGCAGAACGTCACGGCCGAGGTGTCGATCCGCGACGTGGTCGATCCGGAGGACATCAACTGGTACCGCGAGCTGGCAGGTGGCGTCACCGTGGCTAACCAACTGCACGGAAGCGCCAATCCGATCGGGGGCCAGAACTCGGTGGTGAAGCTGCGCTGGGGCGGCACGGCGCGGGACTTCTCCATGGCCTCGGCTCCGCCCGGGATCAAATTCGCGCTCGGCGAGAACGTGACGCGGAACAAGGGCCGCTACCCGAGTTCACGCATGGGCGTGGAAACCTTGATGCGTGACCGATTCCACGCGGCGCAGGAGTACCGGGCCGCGCTGCAGCGCCACGCGGCGCTCTCGCCCGAAGCCCGTGCGAAGGTGATGCCGCCGAGACCGGATCTTGAACTGGATGCGCTCGTCGAGGTCATCGAGGGCCGGCGCCTGGTGCATTGCCACAGCTATCGCCAGGACGAGATCCTGATGATGCTGCGCGTGGCCGAGGAGTTCGGGTTCCGCGTCGGCACGCTCCAGCACGTGCTCGAGGGGTACAAGGTCGCCGAGGAGATCGCCCGCCACGGCGCGGGTGCCTCGAGCTTCAGCGACTGGTGGGCCTACAAGATGGAGGTCATGGACGCGATCCCGTGGAACGGGCAGATGCTCCAGCAGGCGGGCGTGGTGACCAGCTTCAACTCCGACAGCGACGAACTGGCGCGCCGCATGAATACCGAGGCCGCCAAGGCCGTGCGTTGGGGTGGCCTGCCGCGCGCCGAGGCAATGCGGTTCGTGACACTGAACCCCGCGAAGCAGCTGGGGATCGACGATCGTGTGGGATCGCTCGAACCCGGAAAGGACGCGGATTTCGTGATCTGGAGCGCCGATCCGCTGAGCGTGTACGCGCGGTGCATGCAGACCTGG
>JBJOIF010000194.1:0-3383 GCA_046047335.1 Planctomycetota bacterium
ACTCCTCGAAATAGAAGTAGGCGATGCGCTCCAGGATCCGCACCATGCACTGGGCGTCGTCCAGTACGATGACCGCCCCGGAGCCGAGCATCGAGCCCGCCTTGGCGATGGCGTCGTAGTCCATCGTCAGGTCCATCATCACCCTCGCCGGCAGCACCGGCGCCGAGCTGCCGCCGGGGATCACCGCCTTCAGTGCCCCGCCCTTCACGCCGCCGGCCAGCTCGAGCAGCTTCGCGAACGGCGTGCCGAGCGGGACCTCGAAGTTGCCCGGCCGCTCGACGTCGCCGACGACGCTGAAGATCTTGGTCCCGCCGTTGTTCGGGCGGCCGAGCTCGAGGAACCGCTCGCCGCCGTTCACGACGATCCACGGCACCGCGGCGAAGGTCTCGGTGTTGTTGATCACCGTGGGGCGCCCGTACAGCCCGAACTGCGCCGGAAACGGCGGCTTGAAGCGCGGCTGGCCCTTCTTGCCTTCCAGCGATTCGAGCAGCGCGGTCTCCTCGCCGCAGATATAGGCGCCGGCGCCGAGGTGGGTGTGGATGTCGAAGTCGAAACCGGAGCCGAGGATGTTCTCACCCAGCAGTCCGGCCTCGCGTGCCTCGGCCAGGGCAGCCTCGAAACGCTCGTAGGGCTCCCAGAACTCGCCGCGGATGTAATTGTAGCCGGCCACCGCGCCGATGGCGTAACCGCAGATGATCATGCCCTCGATCAGGGCGTGCGGGTTGTAGCGCAGGATGTCGCGGTCCTTGAAGGTGCCGGGCTCGCCTTCGTCGGAGTTGCACACCACGTACTTGTCGCCGGGCGCGGTGCGGTTGATGAAGCTCCATTTCAGACCGGTCGGGAATCCGGCACCGCCGCGACCGCGCAGCCCCGACTGCTTGACCATCTCGATGATGTCGTCCTGCGGGATCTTGTCGCTCAGGATCTTCCGCAGCGCCTCGTAGCCGCCCTCGGACTGATAGGTCGACAACAGCCAGGGGCGGTCCAGGTGCAGGGTGCGGAAACAGACTTCGTTCGCCATGCGCTTACTCCAGGCCGTCCAGGATGGAATCGACCAACTCCGGCGTCAGGTTCTCGTAGTACTGCTTGCCGATCTGCATCATGGGCGCGCCACCGCAGGCGCCCAGGCACTCCACTTCCTTGAGCGAGAATTTGCCGTCCGCGGTGGTCTCGCCGAAGCCGATACCCAGGCGCTGCTTGAGGTGATCGACGATGCCGTCCGAACCGCACACCAGGCAGGAGACGTTGGTGCAGACGCAGATCTTGTGGCGCCCGACCGGCTTGAGCTCGTACATGGAGTAGAAGGTGGCGACCTCGTACACCGCGATCGGCGGCAGGTCGAGATAGTCGGCGACCTGGTCCATCAGCCCGCGGGTCAGGGAACCGCCGTTGGCCTTCTGCACCAACATCAGCGCCGCCATCACCGCCGACTGCTGCCAGCCATCGGGGTACTTTTCCACCCAGCGGTCGATCTCGGCGCGGATCGCCGGCGTAAACAGGCTGTCCTTGTCGGCCCGCTTGTCGACCCGGACCATGGGCTCGCTGCGCATGCTCATCAGCGGTCTATCTCCCCGAACACAACATCCATGGTGCCGATGATCGCCACCACGTCGGCCAGCATGTGGCCGCTGGCCATTTCGTCCATCGCCGCCAGGTGGGCGAAGCCCGGCGCCCGGATCTTCAGGCGATACGGCTTGTTGGCGCCGTCGGAGACGATGTAGCAGCCGAACTCGCCCTTGGGCGCCTCGACCGCGGCGTACACCTCGCCGGGCGGCGGGCAATAGCCCTCGGTGAACAGCTTGAAGTGGTGGATCAGGGCTTCCATGTCGTCCTTCATGGCCAGGCGCGACGGCGGCGTCACCTTGTGGTCCCCCAGCATCACCGGGCCGGAATTGGCGCGCAGCCACTGCACGCACTGCTTGATGATGCGGGTCGATTGCCGCAGCTCCTCCACCCGCACCAGGTAGCGGTCGTAGCAGTCGGCGTTGGTGCCGATCGGGATATCGAAGTCCACCTGGTCGTACGCGGCGTAGGGCTGCTTCTTGCGCAGATCCCAGGCGACGCCGGAACCGCGCAGCATCGGACCGGTGAAGCCCAGCTGTTTGGCGCGCTCCGGGCTCACCACGCCGATCCCGACGGTGCGCTGCTTCCAGATGCGGTTGTCGGTCAGCAGGGTCTCGTATTCGTCGACCAGGCCCGGGAAGCGGTCGGCGAAGTCCTCGATGAAGTCGAGCAGCGAGCCCTCGCGCGCCGCGTTGCGTCGGCGCGTCTCGCGCTCGTTGGCGTAGCGGGTGGTGTCATACTTGGGCATCTGCTCCGGCAGATCCCGGTACACGCCGCCGGGGCGGTAGTAGGTCGCATGCATCCGCGCCCCGGAGACCGCCTCGTAGCAGTCCATCAGGTCCTCGCGCTCGCGGAAGCAGTACAGGAACATGGTCATCGCCCCGACGTCGAGCGCATGCGTCCCCAGCCACATCAGGTGGTTGAGGATGCGGGTGATCTCGTCGAACAGGGTGCGGATGTACTGGGCGCGCAGCGGCGCCTCGATGCCCAGCAGCTTTTCGATGGCGCGCACATAGCCGTGCTCGTTGCACATCATCGACACATAGTCCAGTCGGTCCATGTAGCCGATCGACTGGTTGTAGGGCTTGGACTCGGCCAGCTTCTCGGTGGCGCGGTGCAGCAGGCCGATGTGCGGATCGGCGCGTTCGATCACCTCGCCGTCCATTTCCAGCACCAGGCGCAGCACGCCGTGCGCCGCCGGGTGCTGCGGACCGAAGTTCAGGGTGTAGTTGCGGATCTCACGCATCGGCATCCCCTGCCGACTCGACCGGCTCGGGCTTCCAGCCGGCCTCGTAGCGGCTGTCTTGGCGGATCACCCGCGGCACCAGGGTGCGCGGCTCGATGCCGACCGGCTCGTACACGACCCGCTGCTGCTCGGGGTCGTAGCGCATCTCGACCTGGCCGATCAGCGGGAAGTCCTTGCGGAACGGGTGGCCGATGAAGCCGTAGTCGGTCAGGATCCGCCGCAGGTCGGGATGGCCGTTGAACATGATGCCGTACAGGTCGAAGGCCTCGCGCTCGAACCAGTTGGCCGACGGCCAGATGTCGACCACCGAATCGACGATCGGATCGTCGGCGTCGAGCAAGGTCTTGACCCGCAGCCGCCAGTTCTTGGTCACCGACAGCAGGTGGTAGACCGCAGCGAACCGGTTTGCCGGATCCAGCTGCGGCAGGTCGGGCTCGGCGCCGCGGCCGAAGCCGGAATTGGCGGCACCCGCGGTCACCCACTCCGAATGGCCGTAGGCGGAATAGTCTACGCCGCACACGTCGATGCACTGTTCGAACGCCAGCGCCGTCTTGCGCCGCAGCAGTTCCATCAC